>JAUXGQ010000129.1 GCA_030621975.1 Gammaproteobacteria bacterium
GCCGGTTAACTTAGGGCCAAGCGCCCAAAGGCCTCACGTACTTCCAGCGGTGCCTGAACCAGTTCGATCAACACACCTTCCCCTCCGATGGGAGAGGCTTCGTTACCTTTCGGATGGATGAAACACACGTCGAAGCCGGATGCTCCCTTGCGGATACCGCCTGGTGCAAAACGCACACCACGAGCCTGTAGCCACGCCACCGCGGCCGGCAGATCGTCGGTCCACAAGCCGACGTGATTGAGTGGCGGAACCTGTACCCTGGGTTTCCTGTCGGGATCGAGTGGCTGCATCAGATCGACTTCCACCTTAAGCGGCCCGGAACCAGCCACCGCGATATCTTCGTCGACATTTTCCGACACACTCCGGTAGTTCCCACTCAGCCTGAGACCGAGGGTATCCACCCACAGTGCGCGCAAGCGGTTTTTATCCAGACTGCTCACTGCGATCTGCTGAATACCGAGCACTTTAAAAGGCCGGTCGTTCATATGCGCCTCCGGGGTTGATTCATTAATCCCACTGTTTATGACGTTTGAGAAAGATCTCCAGCAACTGCCTTGCAGCGATGGTCGGCGGGATCCGCCCCTCGCTGGCAGCTGCCTCCAGGGCTGGAATTTGCTTGTTTACCTCTGGATCGCTTTGCAGCGCCGTAATGAGGTTGTCGTTCACCTCCGACCACATCCAAGCCCGGGCTTGCGCGGCACGGCGTGCAGTGAACCGGCCACTGGCTTCGAGGGTATCCCGGTACTGCAGCGCGGCCTTCCAGGCCTCGGCGATACCCACACCGTTCCGCGCGGAACAGGTCCGAACCGTGACCTTCCAATCCGCCAAACGGGGGTGGAGCAGCCGCAGCGCGTTGCGATACTCCGCCGCGGACCGCCCGGCGAGCGCCTGCAGCTCGCCATCCGCCTTGTTGACAAGGATCAGGTCGGCAAGCTCCATAATGCCGCGCTTGATGCCCTGGAGTTCGTCGCCACCGCCGGGCTGCAGCAACAGCACGAACATATCGGTCATCTCCGCCACCTTGGTCTCGGATTGGCCAACGCCGACCGTCTCCACAATGATCACGTCGAAGCCGGCCGCCTCGCAAAGTATCATGGCCTCACGGCTACGCCGGGTGACGCCCCCCAGGGTATTGCCGGAAGGCGATGGCCGGATGTAGGCCTCGCGGCGACGTGACAGCAACTCCATGCGAGTCTTGTCACCCAGGATGGAGCCACCGCTGATGGCGGACGAGGGATCCACGGTGAGCACCGCCACCCGATGACCCGCATCGATCACCTGGTTGCCCAGTGCCTCGACAAAAGTCGATTTGCCGACCCCTGGTGCGCCAGAGATCCCCAGCCGAAGCGATTTGCCCGCATGGGGCGTCAGCCGCTGGAGAAGAGCGCTGGCGGCGGCACGGTGATCGCCGCGAGTGGACTCGATCAAAGTGATGGCTCGCGCGAGCGCGCGCCTTTTACCCTCGAGAACACCGTTGGCCAGCGCCTTCGGGTCCAAAGCAGGCGCTTGCCTTGGCGAAACTGCCAAGGTTACTCAAACTCCATGATCTTGTCGTCTACAGCCAGGCTGGCGCCGGGTCCATAGTTGATCTTGCCCACCACACCATCGCGCTCGGCACGCAGGGTGTTCTCCATTTTCATGGCCTCGAGCACCGCCAACTCGTCGCCCGCGTTAACCACATCGCCTTCCTCGACTGCCAGCGACACCAACAGACCCGGCATGGGCGAAAGCAGGTACTTGGACATATCCGGCGGCGCCTTCACCGGCATGTAGCGCATGAGTTCCGCCGCACGCGGATTAAGCACCATGATATCGGCCTGAGAGCCACCGTGGAACAGGCGATAGGTCTGCATCTCACGCTCCACCTGGACGAAGATCTCCTTGCCGTTGATGGTGCCGCTAAAGAGATGCTGCCCGAACTCCCAGTCGCTGCGCACGGCATAGATTTTACCATCGTATTCCACATCGTGACCGCCTTCCGTAGCCACAACGGTGACCGGATGGTACTCGTTGTTCATCTCCGCCACCCAATCATCCCGCACCCGGCGCTCGTGACCACGCAGCTGGCCATCGATCCGGGCCGCCCGATCACGGTAACAGCGGTGCATGGCAGCGGCCACAGCGATGATGACGGCGGGCTCGTCGTGGGGTACATCCGCCGGGTGGAAACCCTCAGGGTACTCGTCGCCAATCATATTGGTGCTCATGTTTCCTTCCACGAACCGCGGATGCACCATCAAGGCCGACAGGAAGCTGAGGTTGCATGAGACGCCGCGGATGAGGAAGCGATCCAGCGCCGAACACATATGGGCACGGGCTTCCTCCCGGTCGGCACCGTAGGTGATGAGCTTGGCGATCATCGGATCGTAGTACATGGAGACTTCACCGCCCTCATAGACGCCGGTGTCCACGCGTACCTTGTCATCCTCTTCCGGCGGCTGGTAGCGCAGCAGGCGGCCGGTGGAGGGCAGGAAGTTGCGGAACGGGTCCTCCGCATAGACGCGGGACTCGATGGACCAGCCATTGATGCCGACATCGCCCTGGGTGATGGGCAGCTTTTCACCGTTGGCCACGCGAATCATCAACTCCACCAGATCGACCCCGGTGATGAGCTCGGTGACCGGGTGTTCCACCTGCAGACGTGTGTTCATCTCCAGGAAGTAGAAGTTGCGCCGGGTGTCGACGATAAACTCCACCGTACCGGCGGATTGGTAATCCACCGCCTTGGCAAGGGCCACTGCCTGTTCACCCATCGCCTTGCGGGTGGTCTCATCGAGAAAAGGTGACGGTGCCTCTTCGATCACCTTCTGGTGTCGACGCTGCAGGGAGCATTCGCGCTCGTTGAGGTAGACCACGTTGCCGTGGCCGTCGGCCATAATCTGGATCTCGATATGGCGGGGTTCCTCGATGTATTTCTCGACGAAGATGCGGTCGTCGCCGAAGCTGGAGCGCGCTTCGTTGGCGGCCCGTTCGAAGCCATCCCGACACTCTGCATCGTTGCGCGCAACACGCATGCCCTTGCCACCGCCGCCGGCAGTGGCCTTGAGCATCACCGGATAACCGATATCATTGGCGATTTCCACGGCGTGCTCGCCATCACGCAGCACACTGGTATAACCGGGGATGGTGTTGACCCCCGCCTCATCGGCCAACTTCTTGGAGGTGATCTTGTCTCCCATGGCCTCGATGGCGCGGGTGTTCGGGCCAATAAAGACGATACCCGCTTCCGCCAGCGCCTCGCAGAACCCGGCGTTCTCGGAGAGAAATCCATAGCCCGGATGCACCGCCTGGGCACCGGTTTCCAGGCAGGCCTGAAGGAGCTTGTCCTTCAACAGATAGCTTTGTGCCGAAGGCGGCGGTCCGATGTGGACGGCCTCATCGGCCAGTTTTACATGCAGCGCGTCGCGATCGGCATCGGAATAGACGGCAACGGTTTTGATGCCCATCTTGCGCGCCGACTTGATGACGCGGCACGCAATCTCGCCGCGGTTTGCAATCAGGATTTTGTCAAACACATTCGATCCTCTATAGCGGAATGTTGT
Organism: Gammaproteobacteria bacterium; assembly: GCA_030621975.1. Classification (GTDB taxonomy): domain Bacteria; phylum Pseudomonadota; class Gammaproteobacteria; order Chromatiales; family Chromatiaceae; genus JAUXGQ01. The sequence continues at coordinate 3,543 of JAUXGQ010000129.1, forward strand.
TATGCTTGCGCCACGGGTTTTCGAGTTTCTTGTCCCGTAACATGGCAAGTGAGCGACAGATGCGCTTGCGGGTGGCATGCGGCGCGATGACGTCATCGATAAAACCGCGGCTGCCGGCGATAAACGGATTGGCGAACTTGCGCCGGTACTCCTCGGTGCGCTCGGCAATCCTCTCTTCATCGCCGATGTCGCTGCGGAAGATAATCTCCACCGCGCCCTTGGGGCCCATTACCGCGATTTCCGCACTGGGCCAGGCCAGGTTGACGTCGCCGCGCAGATGCTTGGAGCTCATCACGTCATAGGCGCCGCCATAGGCCTTACGGGTGATGACGGTAACCTTGGGAACCGTGGCTTCCGTGAAGGCGAATAACAGCTTGGCTCCGTGTTTGATGATACCGCCGTACTCCTGCGCCTTGCCGGGCATGAAGCCCGGCACATCGACGAAGGTGAGAATGGGAATGTTGAAGGCATCGCAGAAGCGTACGAAACGTCCCGCCTTGATGGATGATTTAATATCCAGGCATCCCGCCAGCACCATGGGTTGATTGGCCACGATGCCCACCGGATAACCGTCCATGCGGGCAAAACCAATGATGATGTTCTGCGCATGCTCGGGTTGCAGTTCCCAGAATTCATTGTCGTCCGACACCTTATAGATCACTTCCTTCATGTCGTAAGGCATGTTGGGGTTGTCCGGAATCAGGGTGTCGAGGGACATCTCCATGCGATCGGCGCGATCGGGTGTGGGCCGGAACGGGGGTTTCTCACGGTTGTTGGCCGGCAGGTAGTTCATGAATCGCCGCACCATCAACAGCGCTTCCACATCGTTCTCGTAGGCGCGATCACAGACGCCGGAGACGGTGGAATGGGTCATGGCGCCGCCCAGCTCTTCCGCTGTCACCTCTTCGTGGGTCACGGTCTTGACCACATCGGGACCGGTGACGAACATGTAAGAGCTGTCTTTCACCATGAATATGAAGTCCGTCATGGCCGGAGAGTAGACGGCGCCGCCGGCGCAGGGACCCATGATGACCGAGATCTGCGGCACCACGCCGGAGGCCATCACATTGCGCTCGAATATCTCGGCGTAGCCAGCCAGGGAGGCTACGCCTTCCTGGATGCGGGCGCCGCCCGAGTCGTTGAGGCCAATGATGGGCGCGCCCACCTTAATGGCATGGTCCATGACCTTACTGATCTTTTCGGCATGCGCCTCGGACAGCGAGCCGCCGAAGACGGTGAAATCCTGGCTGAAGACGAACACCACCCGACCGTTGACGGTGCCGTAGCCGGTGACCACGCCGTCACCCGGGATCTTCTTGTCCGCCATACCGAAATCGGTGCAGCGGTGCTCGACGAAGATGTCCCACTCTTCGAAACTGCCCTCGTCCAGGAGCAGTTCGATGCGCTCGCGGGCGGTGAGCTTACCGCGGGCGTGCTGAACGTCGATCCGCCGCTGGCCACCCCCCAGGGCGGCAGCGTTACGCTTTTCTTTCAGTTGTTCGACAATCTCTTGCATACATAACCCCCTTTTCGGACGCCTTACTGGGCCTGCCAGCGCTCCCGGATGATTCCGAGAACCTCGTGGGCGGCAACCAGGATGTTGGTGCCCGGTCCGTAAACGGCCGACACACCGAAACCGAGCATTTCATCGTAATCCTGCGGCGGAATGACGCCACCACAGATGACGATGATGTCCTCCGCCCCCTCCTGTTTCAGCCCCTCGATGACCTGCGGGACCAGCGTTTTATGCCCCGCGGCCTGGGAGGAGATGCCGATCGCATGGACATCGTTCTCGATGGCCTCGCGCACCGCCTCCTCCGGGGTTTGAAACAGGGGTCCGATGTCCACGTCGAAGCCGATATCGGCGAACGCGGTGGCGATCACCTTGGCGCCACGATCATGTCCATCCTGGCCGAGCTTGCAGACCAGCATACGCGGCCGACGTCCCTCGGCCCGGGCGAACTTTTCCACTTCCTGCTGAATGGAGGCAAAATCCCCGTCGCCTTCGTAGGCGGACCCGTATACACCCGAGATGGAGTGAGTCACGGCGCGGTAGCGGCTGTAGACCTTCTCCAGCGCATCGGAAATCTCGCCGACCGTGGCCCGCGCACGGGCGGCATCGACGGCCAGCGCCAGCAGATTACCGGTCCCCTCTTCCGCCGCCCGGGTCAGCGCATCCAGGGCCTTGCCGCAGAGCGCCTCGTCGCGACTGTCACGCACTTCGGTGATACGCCGAATCTGGGCCTCGCGCACCGCTGTGTTGTCGATATCCAGGATATCCACCGCCGGTTCTTCGGCCAGCTGATACTTATTGACCCCGACGATAACCTCTTCGCCCCGATCGATACGCGCCTGGCGCAGCGCCGAGGCCTCCTCGATACGCATCTTGGGCATGCCGGTCTCCACCGCTCGGGTCATGCCGC
>JAUXGQ010000533.1 GCA_030621975.1 Gammaproteobacteria bacterium
GATTTGAGCCTCCAGTATCTGGAGGGCGTCGCAAAGGTCGATCTTCGATTGGATTTCCCTCATCGGTCGGGGATTGAGCAGGTAACGGCAGAGGTAGACCTGACCCGAGTGGCAGTGAATCTTCCACCGCCGCTCGGCAAGGCTGCGGGCAGGGAAGGCCGGCTCACCGTCAGCACGGAGCTCTCGGACCGGCCGGTCAAGCAGGTGGGTCTGAAATATGGAGACGACATATCCGCGGCGCTCGTATTCGCCCGCAAAGCCGGGGACGAGATGCACCTGGAGCGCGGTGTCATCCGATTCGGCCCCCGCCCGGCGCAACCCCGCCACGGCCAGGGGTTTTGGCTGGAGGGTTCCCTTGACGTCCTGGATCTGGATGCCTGGCTCGAATGGAGCTCCGGGGGGGACGGGGAAGATCGGTTGGCCGATTCCCAGGCGGCGGTGTTACGGGGGGTCGATCTGGAGGTCGGGCAGCTTCTGTTCGACGGCGAAACCTACAGCAACGTAGATCTGGACATCCTGCGCACCGAGCAGGCCTGGACCGGCTATCTTGGTGCGGATCTGTTGGCCGGCAATCTGTACCTGCCCCATGACTTGGGGGCCGGTCCGCTGGTGGCAAAGCTGGAGTATCTGGATCTGTCCACCACCGGTCGCGAGGACGGGGAACCCGCGCGGCAGGCGCGCGCTCCCGGGTCCGAAGGCCGTGACCCCCGTGAGTTGCCCGGACTCGATCTGAAGATCAAGGAATTGCGGTTGAACGGCAAGGTCGTCGGGCAGGCCGAGTTGGAGAGCGAGCGGGTTCCCACCGGCCAGCACATGAGCAAGCTCTCCATCGACGGGCCCCATCTGAATCTGAGTGGGAGCGGATACTGGGTTGTCACGGACGATACCGAGATAACCGAAGTCATCCTGATCCTGGAAAGCGACGCGGTGGGCAAGCTTCTGGAGGACCTGGGGTATGAAAAGCTGGTCAAGAAGGCTCCCAGCAAAGTCGATGCGGCCTTGCGCTGGCCAGGAGCCCCCCATGAGTTCGCGCTCGCCGAGGTCGCGGGAACGCTCAACATGGAGGTCGACGAGGGACGGCTGCTGGACGTGGGTCCCGGGGTTGGGCGCGTTTTCGGATTGATCAACTTTGGCGCCCTTCAGCGGCGCCTGTCCCTGGACTTCAGCGATCTGTTCGGCAAGGGATTCGGTTTCGACAAGATCAAGGCCGGTTTCCTGTTAAAGGATGGCGACGCTCATACCGATGACGCTTTCATAGAGGGGCCGGCGGCGCGCATCGATATGTCCGGCCGCACCGGACTGGTGGCCCGGGACTACGACCAGAAGGCGGTCGTGACGCCCAGGGTCAGTGGCGGTATCCCGGTTGCCGGCGCATTGGCGGGCGGGCCGGTGGTGGGCGCTGCCCTGCTGCTCGCTCAGCAGCTCGTGGGAAAAGAGATCGATCGGATGACCCGCTACCAGTATGCCATAACCGGTAGTTGGGAAGATCCCGTATTCACCCGCGAGAAGAGCGACGATGGCTGGTCTCTGTCACATCTGTTCGGTCCCCGCGAAGAGAAAAAAAAGGGCGAAGAAGACGAGGAAAATACGGAAATCGGCCATGGATTTCTCGATCAGTGAGCGCGGGATCTGCTAGGAATCCCGCACCGTCCCACGTTGCATCTGGACCTGCATGCTGAGAACATGAGACCCGGACCTGGATTAAGACCTGGAACCTGATGAGTAACTCGAAGATCAATAAAGTGGCCGCAGTACAGATGGCTACCGGAATGAACGTGAGTGCGAACCTGCTGGAAGCTGAACGCCTGGTCAGCGAAGCGGCAAACAGCGGTGCGCGGCTGGTCGTGCTTCCCGAGAATTTCGCCTTTATGGGCAACAGCGACCGGGAACAAGACACCTTGAAAGAGAATGACGGCGACGGGCCGCTGCAGGCGTTTCTCGGCCAGACCGCGGCCCGGTACGCTGTCTGGTTGGTTGGCGGCACCATCCCTATGCATGCCGACGATGCCAGCAAGGTGCGAGCCGCCTGTCTGGTCTTCAACGACAAAGGTGACCGGGTTGCCCGGTACGACAAGATACACCTGTTCGACGTCCATCTGGTGGAGACGGATGAACGCTACGTCGAGTCCGAGACCATCGAGCCGGGGCACGAGGTGGTGGTGATCAAGACGCCCTTCGGCTGTCTGGGCATTGCCGTGTGCTACGACCTGCGTTTCCCGGAGATGTTCCGCAAAATGCTCGATAAAGGCGTCCAGATACTCGCCGTACCCTCTGCTTTTACGGCCATTACCGGGAAGGCGCACTGGGAGATACTGGTACGGGCCCGCGCCATCGAAAACCTGGTCTATGTGGTAGCGGCAGCCCAGGGTGGGTATCATGTCAGCGGGCGCGAAACCCATGGCCATAGCATGATCGTCGATCCTTGGGGGACGGTGCTGGCCGAGGCGCCCCGGGGGCCGGGGTTCGTTAGTTCGAGCGTCGACAAGGATTATCTGATCACCGTTCGCAGGAACTTTCCGACCATTCATCACCGGCAGTTGAAATGTCGCTGAGCAATCGCAACATTTAA
>JAUXGQ010000273.1 GCA_030621975.1 Gammaproteobacteria bacterium
CTCCAGTCCACAGGAGATGTTCGACGGCAAAACGGGCACCTTGTATCTGGACGCAGAGCACAAAATCCACCGCCAACTCATTTGGGCCCAATTTTATAAGGGGGGTACCCGGATCCTCGGTTATGCCCCCCGCCTCCCGACCGGCGTCAACGAGGATTCGGATAGCGACATCGAATTGGCGCCGCTGGATATGCCCGCTATCGGCGTCTCACCGTCAACCCCCGGAATAGAAGCACCACCGGACGCGCAGGTGTCCCAATGAGCGGCAGCGGGATCGCGAACAGGCCGACCAGCGTGACTGCCGGAAGCAGCGCGGAAGACATCGCCTGCGGCTACCTGGAAAAACGGGGTTTGCGTCTGTTGGCGCGAAATTATCGCTGTCGAACGGGAGAGATCGACCTGATCATGCGGGACGGCGAGGATCTGGTCTTCGTAGAGGTCCGCTACCGCAAGTACGACGCCTTCGGATCGGCGGCGGAAACCGTCTCCTCCGCCAAACGGACCCGCATCGTCACCACGGCCGCCTGTTATCTGCAGCGACAGCCTGTCGAGCCTCCCTGCCGGTTCGACGTGGTGGCTATCGGGGGTGAAGCCCCGCACCGGATTGAATGGATCAGAGATGCATTTCAGTAGTAATCTTTAAGACTTGGACCGCAAAAGGTAAAAACCGATGTTGAGAGGTATTCTGATATCAGCCGTCCTGGCATTTTCCGGCATCGCCCTGCTCCAGGGGTGCGCGGCCACGATCATAGGCGGCGCGGCGACCGGCGGCGCAGTCGCCCATGACCGACGCACCACCGGCACGGTAATCGACGACCAGGGGATCGAATTCAAAGCCATGCAAATGATGAATGACCACCCCGAACTGAACGACCACAGCAGCATCAGTGTCACAAGTTACAACTACACGCTGCTGTTGACCGGCGATGCCGAAAACGACGAGATCCCGAAACGCTACGCGCGCCTGGTCAGCGAGATCCAAAAGGTACTGAGAGTCGTCAACGAAGTGGCCGTAGGTCCCAACGCCACGCTTTCCGAACAGAGCCATGACGCCTACGTGACCACCAAAGCAATACTCGCTCTGTTCGACCTCGACGTGCCGGGATTCGACCCCACGCGCGTTAAGGTATTGACCCAGAAAGGCACCCTCTTTCTGATGGGACTGGTCACCCGCGAGGAGGGAAAGGTGGTAACCGATCAGGTGCGGAACGTTGACGGCGTGCTACGGGTAGTCAAGGTTTTTGAATACATCGAGCGCTGACAGAGACCTGCCCCGGGAATTCACGGAAGGGCTGACTCGGATCGCGGGCGAGGAATCCGTCCTCACCGAGGCGGCGGACTGCTGGCCCTACGGCTACGACAACAGCCGGCTGCAGGCGCTGCCCCAGGCCGTGGCCTTTGCCACCAGCCAAGGCCAGGTGCGCGACATCGTGCGCCTTTGCAACCGATACCGAATACCGCTGATCGCCCGGGGCCGGGGCACGGGTACTACGGGCGCAACGGTCCCTGATCGGGGCGGCGTAGTAATGTCCCTGGAGCGCATGGATCGGCTGCTCGAAATCGATGTCGCTAATCGTATGGCCCGGGTCGAGCCGGGCTTGACCAACCAGGGGCTGCAGGATGCTTTGCGCGGCAAGGGGTTTTTCTGGCCCCCCGACCCCACCAGCGCCGCGACCTGCACCATCGGCGGCAACCTGGCCTACAACTCCGCCGGCCCGCGAGCGGTAAAGTATGGCACGCCAAGAGAGAACACACTCGGTCTCAAGGCCGTTACCGGGGCCGGCGAGGAGATCCGCACGGGCGTCTGCACCAGCAAAGGAGTCGTGGGTTACGACCTCACGCGGCTTCTGATCGGCAGTGAAGGCACCCTCGCCGTCATCACCGAAGCCACGCTCAGGCTGACGCCCCTGGCCGAGGCGACTCGGACCCTGCGCGCCACGTTCAGAGACATCCACGCCGCCGCCCGGGCGGTTTCCGCCGTCATGTCGCAACCGGTAACACCCTGCGCCCTGGAGTTCATGGACGGTTCGGCACTCGACCTGGTGCGGGGTTTCTCCGACCTGGGCCTGGGCGATGATGCCGACGCCCTGCTGATGATCGAAGTGGACGGCCCGGCCGGTTGCGTCGACGACGCCGTACAGGCCATTGCCCGGGCCGCGGGCATCGAAGGGCTGATTGAAATTCAGGCCGCAACCACCGACGCCGAGGTAGCCGCCCTGTGGAAGACCCGCAAGGCCCTGTCGCCGGCCCTGCGCAATGCGGCGCCCAAGAAGATCAATGAAGACGTAGTGGTACCGGTCTCCCGGATTCCAGACCTGATCCTGGGGCTCGAGGGTCTGGCGAGGCAAACCGGCATCCGAATCGTCAACTTCGGTCACGCCGGAAACGGAAATATCCACGTAAACCTGCTGTTCGACCCGGACGATCCAGGTGCGCAAGAGGGCGCGACAACCTGCCTCAATGCCCTGTTCGACCTGGTGCTTGACCTGAACGGCACCCTGTCCGGGGAGCATGGCGTGGGACTGGTGAAACGCGACTATGTGGATCGGGAAATCGATCCGGTTGCGCTCAGACTGATGCAGGACATCAAATGCCAGTTCGACCCGAACGACATACTCAACCCAGGCAAGACCCTCCCCGGGCGCGACTAACCCGATTTCTCGAAATCAACCGCAGAGGGATTAACACGTTATCCGATAAAGCCCCGTATCAGAAACTCCCCTAAATTCAAACAACTCTGTGCCCTCTGCGTCCTCTGTGGTGAAATATCCGGGTTCGCTCCGGTCAATCCACCTTGCGGTCAAGGCATGCTATAGTAATGCGCCGCTGAACGCTGGGGGATCCCCACTCCTTCGCCCGAGCAAAGAGGGATCGCGCGTGGCGATCGAACAGACCTGGGGACAATCGGGAAAAGGCTCCCCGGCAAGGCTTTTCCCAATCCTTCTGCCTGAGCAGCTTAGACAAGTACACTTTCAAATATGCGGATTACGAAGTTGACTAGTTGGAGAATATAGATGTCCAATAAGCATCCAATTGTGGTCGTGACCGGCTCCTCCGGTGCTGGAACCTCGACGGTTAAAAGGGCTTTCGAGCACATTTTTTTGCGGGATGGTGTCACCCCGGCCGTCATTGAGGGTGACAGTTTTCACCGTTACAACCGCGCCGAAATGCGGGTTCAGGTGGCCGAGAACAACCTGAGCCATTTTGGTCCCGAAGCCAACATCTTCGATAAGCTGGAAGGGTTGTTCAAACAATACAGCCAATCGGGAACGGGGCAGAAACGCTATTACCTGCACAGCGAAGAAGAGGCCGCGGAACACAACGAGCGGTTGGACACGAAGTTGAAACCCGGCGAGTTCACGCCCTGGGAGGATATTCCCGAAGACACCGACATGCTGTTCTACGAGGGACTTCACGGAGGTGTGATCACCCCGGAAAACGACGTCGGCCAGTTCGTAGACTTGATGATCGGTGTGGTACCCATCGTAAACCTGGAATGGATACAGAAGATCCACCGCGACAGCGCCGAACGGGGCTACAGCGCCGACGCGATCGTGGACACCATCCTGCGCAGAATGCCCGACTACATCAACTACATTACACCGCAATTCTCGCGTACGGACATCAATTTCCAGCGCGTATCCACGGTCGACACTTCCAACCCTTTCATCGCCCGTGACATACCTACACCCGATGAGAGTTTCGTCGTAATCCGCGTCAAGGACCCGACAAAATTCGACGTAGATTATCCGTACCTTCTCGCCATGCTGGAAGGTTCTTTCATGTCACGGCGCAACAACCTGGTGGTACCGGGCGGAAAAATGGGCTTCGCCATGGAGATCATCCTGACCCCCATCATCGAGAAGATGATGCACACGCGCAACACCTGATCCCGGGAATCCGGACGCCGTGAAGCTCGCACCTTTCATCTTCACCACCGGTTTCCTGTTCGGTATCGCCAATGCAGGCGACATGGATATTGCCGATGCACCGGGATATCCCGGGCACGGGACCTTTCAAGCACCACCTCGCGTCGGGCGCCCGGCCCCCCGGGGCTTAGGTATCGAGCGGGGCTCAAACGAACAAGGTTATTACCTGCGAATCCATTTGGGGGGGCTGGAGCCCCAGGCCGTGCAGGTCACGCCGGTGGCCGCAGTCTTGTCATCAGCACTACCCAGTCGCTTCAATCCGAGCGCCGGCACGCGCCTCAGCAGTCCCATCCGGGGTACGGGCAGTGGAGCTACAGCACCCAGCGAAGCAGCGCCGCCA
>JAUXGQ010000091.1 GCA_030621975.1 Gammaproteobacteria bacterium
CTTGCGTCTTGACGTCCCCGGTGACGGCCCTATTCGCAGCGAGCGCCTTGATCGCTTCGACGAGTGGACCGTAAACAGGCCTGTTCGTATGAAGCTCGAAGAAGATCTTGTCCCGGACAAGCGCGGCTCCCTGCTTGCGTTTGAGACTACGATACGCCTTGCCGAACTTTTCGACCGTTTTCTTGGCATCGGCGGCGCGAAACTCCTTCGATTTCTTACTGATCGAGTATTTGAATTGGGTGATGCGAGCTTTATCGGCATCCTTAAACGTGGCGCGCTGCCCGTGGTAGAAAGTAAGGTCTGCAATTTCGACCGTCTCGGCGGAGGCGGCGGATTGGTCATCAGGCACAAGTCCTTCCACGGCGATGCCAGACAGCTCGGCGTTTGGCAGCAAGAGTTGCATGCCGTGGCGCACCGCCCACGCCTCGTGATACTCGTGCCCGTCCCTTGAAGCTCGTACCTTGTCTATCGATTTCTTATCTTGCGCCATTCTTCTCCACAGCGGTTTTCCTCATTGAATTCCCGGATGACTCACTCGATCCAGAGGAGTTCCGCCAGGCCCTTGTTGGCCAAATTACGCAGCGAGAGAATACGAGTCAAGTAAAGGACCGTGCGCCCAAGGGTATAATGTCTTGATAGTGCTTCCCCACCGGCATCCTGTCCCTCGACGGCGTCTTTGCACGGTTTGAGGCAGCCCTAGCCAGGTCGTTCCGCGGTCGCCTGACCGCGAAGTCCCATCTCGACTAAGCCAGCCAGAAACTCTGCAAAGGGCTCTATATTTTGCCCGACACTCGCTTCCTCCAACGCGGCCATGTAGGCGTCGCGTTGCTCTATCGGGATTACAGTCCAGGGATAGCCACCTGAGGCAAGCATCAAATTCATCAGGAACCTCCCCATGCGGCCATTACCATCCATGTAGGGATGGATGTAGACGAACACGAAGTGCCCTAGGACCACCCGGGCGGAAGGCTCGTCTTCTCCAGCGAGCAACTCAAAAAAAGCAGGCATCATGTCGCGGACCGCCTCGCGACGTGGCGGAACATGCATGGAGCGGGGAATATAGACCTGGTCGTTGCGGTACCCGGCCAGTTCCGCTGCGCGGACCAGACCGGCTGTGACGCTGGGCGCAAACATCTCACGATACGAGGCGCCGTGATCTTGGTCGGCAACGGTACCCGCATTCTCTCCCCGCAGCACTCGCTCCAGACTGTCACGCACGGCACGGTAAGCCTGCCAGTAACCACGGGCAGCAAGGGCATCGCGATGCGCCCGGTCGCCGTTATCGCCATCCGGGTTCCAGTTGCCGCTTCGAACCCGCTCAATCAGATCGGCATCGACCCGGTATCCCTCAATTGACAGGGAATGATAGGCGTCGGTGACATAAATTTCTTCAACCTCGGCGAGATAGTCCTGTGAACGCTTCGGCAGGCCTGGGGCAGCCGGAAAATGCTCGATAACCGGCCTCCGCATGGCTTCCCACATGAGGCGCAAGCGGTTTACATAGGGCGAGAGCTCGCGCGGAGACAGCAAGGTGATTCCTGCCGTCTCAAAGGGATCTTCCACACGGATCGTGTAACCGGCTGCTCGCATGGTTTTGACGATATCCTCGGCCATCCGCTCGCGCCCGATATTTCGGAGCGCACCAGCGAGTCGACCGGCAATCGTGCTGTGACCGCCATCCAGGAGCGGTCGGAGCAGATCGGAGGCATCCTTGACCATGGCCAGCGCCGCCCGCGCTTCGGTGGGGTATTGACGATAGAAAGCAGGTGCACACGCAACCAGTGCTGCCGGTAGCGCGTAGAGCCGCAAGCCGTCTATCTCGACGATGTCCTTGTTCTCGGGCATGGCGGCCCGAACATCGAGCAAGGAGGTATCATGGGGGAGCGTTGTGACCTTGTTACCTCCCTTCGGAGTGCGCGCGAGGAGCTGGCGGGGTACCGTTTGGTTGCCCGTATGAAGCAAAAGGGACTGTTCCGGGGACAGACACCAGGCGGCATCAAAGCGCTCTTGCAGATAGGCGGCGCAGAAGTTCCAGAAAGAGGCGTACCAGGCCGTACTCTCCCCAGCGGGCTCGTCGGGCCGGGCCGGTATGTACCAGCCTTTCATGACCTCTTGCAGAAACCCGCCTTTGACCAGCCGCTCCCGGTGGACACGAGGCAAGTCGGCCGAACGGATGGCGACCGTCCCTTTCTTTTGCAGGTCCCTTAGAATTTCGAGGGACTCGGCGAGTTTTTCAGATGGCGCGGCCATGACGGTGCCTCATCGTTCGGTTGTTCTACTGCGCAGATATTAGGTTTTATTGCTGCGCGACCATTAGGTTATTACGTTGTATCACTTTTAGGTTATCGTGTCGCGCAATAATTAGGTTATTGGTAGGGACAACTACAACCTCGAGCGCATTCACAGCGGTATTGACGGCGCTACGCCATTCGAAATCGCTGGAGGATCGCGCGTGCAACCCGCCAACCTGAATACCTTTCGGTGGAAGACGCACTGTCGAGGTCTCTATTCGCTCCCAGCGGCAGCGTGACCATCAATTCGCCAGGCACAGGTTGGATCGGACCATCGGCGACAAGGCTGATGACAGCGCGATGCGCTGATTCAGCCGTTATCCTGTGCGAGCAGGAACACGGCGCTGGCCTCGGCGACGGCACGGCACTGCGTCGGGTGCAGGCAGAAGCCGTGCTCAATGTCCGGCAGGCGCCGGTGCCGGGCGCCGGGCGGCAGGTCGTCGAGCAGCGCGTCCGGCACCCAGAAGTCGCACGGGGCCGAGATGAACAGCGTGTGCTGCAGCGGCAGCCGGTCGAGCGCGTCCAGCGGCCGGTGCTGACCGAAGAAGCGCAGGTAGTCGGTCGTCAGGCCAACAAAGTTGTCCAGGAAGTGGTCGCGTATCAGCGCGTTGTGCACCCGCTCGGCGCTGGCCCCGAGTTTGAAGCGGCCCCGCATCAGCGGCAGTGCGGCGCGCTCCAGCCCCAGAAGGCCTCGCAGCGCGCCCCGAAAGCTCTGGTTGAAGCGGTCGTTTGACAGCAGCCGCAGCAGCAGGCGATTGCGACCGCGCGGTTGAAGAAAGGGGCAGATCAGCACCAGCCTGTCGATATGCGGCGCCAGCGCATCGTACAGCGCGACCGCGACGGCAGTACCCAGTGAGTGGCCGACCAGGTACACGCGCTGCGGCCGCCGCTCGGTGATCAGTGCAAGAATGTTTTTCTCGTGTTCCGCAAGCACCTGCTCCAGGCAGTGCTCGCTCTCCACCGCGCGGGACTCGTCAGACTGTCCGCGGTGAGCCAGCACGGTGGTCTCGAGGCCCGGCAGCTGCGCCCGGCAGGCGGCGGTGAACGTATCGTAGATACCGGGGATGGCCGGGTTGCCGGGCAGCAGGATCAGCAGCGTATGCATGGGATCGCGGTTCAGTGAGATCGGTGGTTCAGACGCGGGCATCCTGTCCCTCTTCATTATTCGTCCGCGAGGTCTGCTCGGCGAAATAGCGCAGGAACTCCTACGCTTGTAATCACCAAACTGTGACGAGTACCGGGCCTTATCCATAGGCCCATTGAACCGGAAACCCGGCAAAATGCAATCAATCCTCAGCAGCAGGCCCGAGGAGTACTTTGGCCATTTCGTAAAGCTTTACCTTTTCTTCGTCGGACGACAGCTTCACATAGACGTGCAGGAGGTCTCGCATGTCCTGCGGGAGAGGCTCACAGTAGGTGTCTTCAATGCGGGTTTCGTCGAGCCAGCCGCGAGGCTTTTTCAGGTATTTCTCACATCGCCTGGCCATGTCATCGGGGATCTTTTTGAGCGGATTCGCCCGAAGTTTCTCCAAACGCTCGACGGTGAGTTTCAACGCGCCGAGTAAATCAGGGAGTTCGGCTGCGGTTTCAGCCGCATCAATTACCGCCATCAGGTTGCAGTAACGAGTGGTGTACAGGGCTGTGGCCCTGGGTGATCCGACACCATACGTGATCCAGGCGGGCTCGACCTTGAGTTCCTTGGCGAGCAACAGGGTTTCATCGGGGCCCGGCGTGGAGATGCCCAACTCAAAATTGTTGATGCGGCCCGCGCTCCAGTCGAGATGCCCACTAAGTGATCGGCTGTTTGTCCAGCCAGCCATCAGGCGGGCCTGTCGAATGCGCTTACCGATCTTCACATAGGTCGGATTGAGCTCATTTTTCTTGTTTGCAGACTTCCTCGCGGTTGTTCGCAAACTTTTTTTGCGGGTCTGTTGGGGTGATTTCTTTTGCATGCTCAAGAGCTTAACATAGAATCCAAAATATTTGGAATTTACACTTGCATTATCCAAATTCTTCTCTATAATACCCCGCAATTGAAATCACGGCGACTTTTCGCCATCCATTATTTTTAACGAGATGAAATTGACTTCCTTACGGCTATCACACATATCAGCGATGCACGCGGGCTTTACCAGTCCGGCGTCCGTCTGCGCGTGTGCGTTTGGCGGTCTGCAGTCGCTCGTGTTGGGCGCAAGAACCAATGAACTCGCCCAGGCCACATCCGATTACCGTCCCGAAATTAGCTGGAAAGGGAATGGTATGACGTAACCTCCAAAGGACATTTCCGGGAGGTTACCTGAATACAACCAGGCACCTCCCGAGGATCACACGAGAACCCCGGTTGGTGCCGCCAGAACGCACTGCCGGGGTTTTTGCGTTCTGGGCGTCGAGAAACCCCCTTGTGCCCACGATCGGTACTCGTAGTGATCTTTAACAATTCGGAATGCTGAAACTTGTCATAGTGAAGACGATGACACGGCGCGGGATGCGTTGCTGTTGCCCATCCCAGTTCATCACCTTTATCAGGTGCTGAACTCCTCTGCCAGGGGCGCCACCAGCGAGTGCGTGACACGGTATCGGTCTCGATCGATACGTCGGCGAGCACGTCGGCCACTCGTTCCTGCGGGAGTAGCTCAGTCGGGAGAGCGCCGGCTTGTCAGGTCGGAGGCAGTCGGTTCGAATCCGACTGTCCACTCCAGCACTTGCTGCGGTAGCTCAGGCGGTAGAGCACACCCTTGGTAAGGGTGAGGTCGGCGGTTCAACCCCGCCTCGCAGCTCCAGGTTCAATTTCCGCTCCGTAGCTCAGTCCGGTAAAGCAGACGGCCGGTAACCGTCAGGTCAGTGGTTCAAATCCACTCGGAGTGACCAATTTCTTTCACCCAAACTTTCGACGAGGAAAAGACGATGGACAGACGTAAGACCCCTTCGCCGGTCAAAAGGCGAAACCCGCTGCACGATGCGCCATTGCTGCGCAAGTGCGAGGCTCACGGCAAGACGCGTAAAGCGCAGAGGAGGAACGACAAGGTCGCGTTCAAGAAGGAGTGGTGTTCTCCGTGGTGGTGGATCCTCGCCCCCATCGACAACACCATTCACGCAGCCGGCCTTGCTGCCAAGCATGAACAAACCGTATCGCGTGTATCGGCAGGGGCAATGGCCTAAGCCGAAGAAACATTTCTACGACGAAGCAGAGGAAATCTCCCTGGCGATTCACATGACCAGCAATGACTTGATGCTCCGAATCACTGCGTTGCGCGAGGCTACGTTTATCCGGGATATCGCAAATGCCAGTGAAAAGCGTTGGCTTGCGATTCCAGAGGCTGGGAGTTCAAGTCTTCCCAGGGACGCCAGCAACGGTTTCAGCATTCCGAATTGTTGGGGATCGCACAACGGATCAACCAACAACATAGGAGAGCTTCGACATGCTGGAGTGCCAGACCAAAACCGCGATTCTGGCTTTGGATAAGGCCGGGAACCCAAGTTCATGGATCACCGTTGAAACCGCTATTCACCTGCTGGCGACCGATCGCGTTATCGCGCCGCTGGGTGAAGAATCCCGCGTGCTTTACGGTGGTACGAACCGCGTATCCGGCCTGCGCTCGAGCATCGAGGTCTCTTCGATCCTGCTGACGAAGGCAAAGGTGGTACCGCGGCTGTGGTCTGATGACTATATGCCACCGCTGACCAACCTGGCCTTGTTCGAACGCGATGGCCACACGTGCCAGTACTGCGGGGAATCATTCTCTCCAAGACATCTGACGAGAGACCACGTCATCCCGCGAAGCCGAGGCGGCAAGGACATCTGGACCAACGTGGTAGCCTCATGTTTCGTCTGCAACAGCGTTCGCAAGCGGAACAAGACACCCCAGGAATGGGGCGTCGAGTTGCTTTCCGTGCCGTACGCGCCTTGCTACGCGGAACATCTGCTGCTGCAGGGTCGAAACATCCTGGCAGATCAAGCGGCGTTCATCCGGGCTCGCGTTCGACGAAAGCAGTAAACCTGCCCTCCCGCAATATCCTTGTGGGAGGGATTTTTCCAGCGCATCTCAGCCAACAACACGCAAATTTAGGGGTGCCCCTTCTGTAAACTAGAGCGGCGGGAGAATGGCGGAAACCACAGTACAGACCGCCTGGCAGCGGTTAATGAAGAGTGCGGTCGTGGGTGGGCTGAAAGAACGGTTCACGCTCCACGATTTGAAGCGTAAAGGGGTATCCGATTTCGAGGGGAATAAGCTGGCGGCGTCCGGCCACCGATCTCCCCAGATGCTTCAGATCTATGACGTGCTTCCA
>JAUXGQ010000452.1 GCA_030621975.1 Gammaproteobacteria bacterium
CGCTGTTGCCGCTGCAGGGAGGCCTTTGACGCCCTGGAAAACCTGGGTGAAGCACCCGCTGACTATGCTGTGCCCGATGCGCCCGATCCGGTTCCGACCCCGGAGCACGCCCCCGTGCCCCCTCCGCGGCGACCGGCCGCGGAGGCAGCGCAGACGCACGATGATTTACCTTTCGAGGTCCCGGAAAATCTGCCGGATATCGCAGCGGCAAAGGGCGTTGTGGACGGCCTGTCCGTTGAGTCGCGCCCGCCCTCCCCGCAACGCCTTGCCTGGAACCTGGGCGTCGTCGCACTGACCGGCCTGCTGATTCTGCAAGTCGCCTGGATCAATCGTGAATCCCTGGCCAGCTATCCCGAGGGGCGTTACCTGCTTGAGAGATTCTGCAGCCTGGCCCCGTGCACGGCGCCCACCCGCAAGGCCCCGGATCAAATACGCATCCTCAATCGTGAGGTCAGTGCGCCCCCGGATGCGGGCAACGCGCGCCAGGTCCGGCTCGTCATCGCCAACGACGCCCCTTTTCCGCAACCCTATCCACTGCTGCAGATAGAGCTATTCACCGGCGATGCAAAGCTGCTCGCGCAGCGGCGTTTCACCCCCCGGGAATACCTCCCCTCCGACACCCAATCCGATTCCCTGATGGCGCCGGGCCAGACTACGCAGCTGCAGCTGGATCTGGTGGACCCGGGTCATTCGGTTACCGGATACCGCTTCGATTTCTCGGCGCTCTGAACCGGGCGAGACTGCGATGCGATTCAGGGCGATTCCCGGGACGTCAGAAACACCCGAAAGTCCATATCCGGAAAGATACTGTCCATCGTCTCCAGCGCCCCGAGCTTTCGCTCGTCGATGGCACCGTTGCTGACCGCCTGATCCAGATAGTGAAAGCGGGCCAGATGGTCCCGGGTACGGCGCTCGGCGTACTCCACGGTGGTCTGAGCCTTCATCATAAAGGCCCAATCCGAGGCCTGCGCCAACAACAGGGTGCGGGCCGCCTGAGCAAGGGCGCGATGGATGAGACTGCCCGGTGGCTCCTTCTGGTGCTTACGCGCAAGGGACTGCATGCGCTGCGCCGCCTTGTGCAGATGGGGATAGATCCAGGCATTGTGTTCGTTCAGCCAGTAACGGCTGTATCCCAACTCACCCCAACTGGAAGCGGAAGGGGTGCCGCGTTGCAGCACCGGATGGCGCCGCAGATAGTCTGAGGGTGTAACCAGCGCGAGCTGCTCCTGCACGTGGATCTGGCGAATCAGGCTCTCCAGCCACTGGGGACCCTCGAACCACCAATGTCCGAACAGCTCCGCATCGTAGGGCGACAGGATCAGGGCCGGCCTGTCCATGCGGGACGCAACCTGCGCCACCTGGCGCTGGCGTTCTTGCAGGAAATGCGCTGCATGCTGCGCCACTTTCTGCAGTGCCTGTTCAGGCCGATAGGGCTGTTTGGGCTCGCCGCCACGGCCGGTGACCCGGTAATACTTGATGCCGGTGGCGAAAGGCGGATGGCCCTCCGCCAGGAAGGGTGCCAGGGCCTCGGCGTCCAGGTCAAAACCGATATCGCGGTGGAATTCCCGGTAGTCGGCGTCACCGGGATAGCCCTCGGCCGCGCTCCACACCTGCCGCGAGGAGGCCGGATCGCGGCCGAAGGCAACCGCCCCGTTGGAACAGGCCAAAGGCGCGTAAACCCCGTGACGGGGTGGCACGTCGGCGTTCAGGATACCGTGGGTATCCAGCATGAAATAGCCGAAACCCGCGTCCCGAAGGCTCGCCTCGAGGCCCGGATAATACCCGCACTCGGGCAGCCAGATGCCCCAGGCCGGCGCTCCGAAGACCCGTTCGTGGGCGCGCGCCGCCACCTGCAGCTGGGCGCGCACCGCACCGGGGCCGCCGCGCAGCAGCGGCAGGTAGCCGTGGGTGGCGGCGCAGGTGATCAGTTCCAGTACGCCGGCTTTCTGAAAACGGCGAAAGCCGTTGCTCAGATCGCACTCATAGTCCCGAAAGGTCGCGACGGACTGGGTGAACAGCCTGTGGTACATGCGCGCCAGGGGCCGCAGGGACGTATCACCCCGGGTGCGTTCGATCTCGCGCTCGGCCAGACGCATCAGCCGATCCATGTGCTCCAGGTAGCGCTGCTGCAACAGGGGATCCTGAAACATGGCCACCAGAGTGGGCGACAGGGAGACGGTCAGGCGAAAGCCGACAGCGTCCGTCAGCAGTCGCTCGAACACCCTGAGCAACGGGATATAGGTCTCGGTCACCGCCTCGAAATACCAGGTCTCTTCGAGGAAACTCTCATACTCCGGATGCCGTACGAACGGCAGATGGGCGTGCAAGACCAGGCTCAAGTAACCCGAAGCAGCGGGGTCAGGCCTGCGCAATTGCATTATTTTCCAGTGGCGCCGTCACAGGTGTTGACGTGCCGAAGCAGGGCCTGGCTCGAACAGACTGTCCGCACCGGGCTTCAATCCTTCCCGTCATCCGAAAACCCGGGCGGCAGGCCGCTGCTCCACACACCCTGACTCAAATCGTGGCTGGAGACCGGGGCTTCGAGAACGGTGTGTGAACCGGCATGATCGGACGTCGCAGCCGGCCGCTCCCCAGGACCCTCGGCGGTTTGCCCGGACGGCGCAGACAAGACTTCCATTACCCGGGGCGGGTTGCCCGGTTCGTCTACGACCACCAGGTCGACGCGTTCCGGAATCTCGGTCTGGCCGGGGCGCGGAAGGTGCACGGGCCGTGACCAGGTCAGGGGGACAAAGACGTCGTTTGGCCCGCGCAGACCCAACTCGGCAATCAGGGTATGGCTGGAATCCGGAACTTCTAAATGCCTGCTGCCGTTGAGCCCGGACACCTCCAGTTCCAGTGGCGGCCAGGGAATAAAACCGGACATGGTCATGCAAAGCGCGTCGTGCACCTTCAGCACCAGGGTTTCCGGGGCGCTCTCCGGAACGCCGGCGAAGCGCCGCGCCGCCACCAGATCCGCACGCTGTACCTGCCAGTAGACGTGGACGTGAGAGGGGTCGATATCCACCAGAGCCAGCATGGTTTCCGC
>JAUXGQ010000150.1 GCA_030621975.1 Gammaproteobacteria bacterium
CTGCTCGGCAAGGACTCGGTATTCGTGGTCCTGCTGTTGCTGAGCAAGAGTCAGATACAAGAGGAGGAAGAGCGGGAACAACGAGAGAACCAGGAAGAAGGGCTCGAGCAGCAGCTTAGATCTAAAGAATAGACAGGATTAACAGGATGGTTCAGGATTTACAGGATCTCTTTGGTTTCTGAACCTGGTGTCTGGCTTACGCACACCCGATGGTCTTCTCGGTATAATAGCTGCACCCGGAAGACAGATTCCAACATCCTGTCAATCCTGTGAAATCCTGTTAATCCTGTCTATTTACAGCCGTTAGCCTTAACAAAGCCACATGTCAGAGCCCTGGGGAACCTCGTAAGCAAGGCCCGTTTGCGCAGGCGACACCATCGCCGAGCCCGGGACCGCGCATCCGGGACAGGCCGCTGCTCCCCTGGCGCTGCAGATCATAGATTACGACGGCTTCGGCCGCTTTATCCGCGGCCGGGTCTTTGCGCCTGAGCACGGCTACCGCGCGATCCCCCGCATTATCGTCCGGTCGGTATTTTTCGTGCAGGCGCCTGTGTGTCGCCGCCTTGTCAGGCTCGCCCAGGAGATCATTCACCAGGGCCAGGTTGAAGTGCGCGGTAACGTTCTCGGGATCCCAGCCCAGTACCTTTTCAAACCAGGCAACCGCTTCCTCCAGCAATTCGTTGCGCCGCTCCCTGCGCGCTTCGCCCCGTTCCTGTTTTGCCCGCTCCACGAGGGTCTGTCCCAGCTCGTTGAGCACCCGGTAATCCCGGCTGAAATCGAATCCCCTTGCCCTCGCCTGGGCGAAATCCGTGGCGACGACGCGCCGGAAGTCGGCTATGGCCTCGTCCAGATAGCCGTTCTGCTTGTTGACCAGCCCGGTGAGCCAGGCCACCACCCAGGGATAGGCGGCCGGCCTGTGCCCTGACGCCCGCTCCAGGGCCGAAACCGCCTCGTCCAGGCGCCCTTCGCGCAGATACACCCGCGCCTGATTCAGGGCCCCCTGGGCATTGCCAAGACGTTCGACTTCCGCGAAGGCCGCCTCCGCCTGGCGTAACTCGCCCCGCTGTCCCTTGCGCAGCAGGGCAATGCCGTAATCGTTCCAGCGTTCCCAGGGGGGCGCCAACCCGGCCTGCGCCCGGGTCCCGCCGCTCCCCCCTTCCACCGGAAACACCACCCGGTCGCTTGCCAGCACCGTTACCGGCAGATCGTTGCCGACGAACTGCTCACCCTGGAAATGGCGCATGTAGGCGCTGTCGAATTTCCGGTACTTGAGCTCGACCTCGACCACAATCGGGGAACGGGCGTCCTCGGGCACCGTGAAAGCATAGTGCACCACGTCCGCCGCGCCGGGCGGAATCTGATGATTGTAGAGTGCGGTAAAGATGTCCTGGCCGTTGCGTCGATCGATTCGATTGCCGTTGCGGTCCAGCAGATAGGCGTTGACGAAATGCGACCAGGGGTCCACCTCTCCTTCGGGCGACATATCTCCACTGCGTCCGATCACGCGCCCGCCGGCACGCACCACCAGGTCCAGCCAGACCTGATTGGAATCCGCCGTGCCCTGGGTAAACAGATGTCCCGGTTTGAGGGTACGGATCACCGTTTCCAGCAGATAGGCCTGGCCCGGCTTCAGGGCGGGAATCTCGGGGCGCAGCGGGGCCATCAGCGGACTGGTGATCCTCCCTCCCTCTTTCACACCAAAGATATCCACCCGCAGCGCACCGGCCAGAAATCCCTGGTGGGCATGGTTTGTCCGTTCCGGCATGCCGAGCAGATGGGGCAGCGCGGTGTTCGCCCCCACGAACTGGTGATCATGCACCTTGAGTTCACCCGAAGCGTCGAAAAATCCGGCGCCGAAATCACCGGACGCCTGCAGCGGCATGTGGCACTCCGCACACTTGGTAACGGCTTTGGGCGGATAGTAGAAACTACTGGCCCCATGTCCGGAAACCCCCGAGAGCATGAAGGAATCGAAATGATTCTGACCCCGCAGCCACTTGTAGTCATTGACTTCCGCCGGCAGAAACACCTTGTGGCAGGTGCCGCAGAACTCCGCCTGCCTGTGCAAGGGCTTGAGAAAGGTCTTCTTGTGAAAGGCCGGCTTGGCCTTTATCAACTGGTGATTGACCCACTGCAAAACCGCATTGTCGCTGAAAGTAAAGGGATAGTGCTCTGGCGCTGCGATGGTGTAGTCGGCATTTCCCCGCAGGCTGTCGATCCGGATGATGGCGTGACAGCCCGTACAGGTGATGCCCGCATCCGCGGTGGGATGGCTGGTTTCATCGAAGTCCGGATCATCGAAGGCCCCGCTGAACAGGGGCACCAGATCATGACAACCGGCGCAGAAGCGGCCCATGCGGGCATCTCCGAACCGATTTACGGAAAGATCCCTGACCTCGTTTACCGAAAATCGATAGGCGGGATTGTTGAACGAGCTGAAGCGGTGCGCACTGTATTTCCATGCCCCGTGGATATCCGCATGGCATTGCTCACAATAGTCGTCCATCATGAGGGCGCTGGCCGCTATCAGACCACCGGTGGCGGTCTGCGCGAGGGATGGTTCAAAGCCCGCTTCGCGGGAGGCTTGCGGGGCCCCTTCGGGGCCCGGTTTCTGAACCAGCAACAGGACTGCAGTGGCCGCCAGCGCCGCCGTTGCCCAGGCGGCCGCGCCGGTCTTCCAGCGCAGCGCGCGCCCGGCGAGCCGGTGCAGCACGAACAACCAGATGACCAGGAGAGGCGTAAAGAGGTGTATCCAATAGGCCAAGCCGCGGACGTCGGGGTTCTTGATCTCGAAGAAATCGAAGCGGGTCAGCACCAGGCCGCTGATAATCAGGATCAGCCCGATCGTGTAAAGGGACAACCCGGCCGCCACCGCGCGGCGATTGGGACGCCGCCAGGCATTGCGCAAATGCAGCGCGCCGAAGGGGACGAAGGGCAGGATCAGCAGCAGGCCAAACACCAGGTGGGCCAGGAACATCAACTGGTAGAAGTGATCCTGATAGACCTCCCCGGATAGCCATTCGATCCAGGTAATACTGGCCAGATACAGGCCGTTGACAGCCAGCAGGCCGAACAGACCGAATACCGCCACCAGCAGCCTTCGCAGGCCCGCTCCCACCACGGGGCGCATACGCCGGCCGGCGCTGCTACGCGAGACGGAATCTATGTTCGCACTGACCATTGCTCTCTAGCGACCCGTTTTTAAGGTATTCATTCTGCTGCAGCCGGACTCCCCCAAAATCGACCTCCGCTTCGGATAGAGTGAACCTGTTGATCTGCATCAAAAAGGATTACAGCAGATTAAAAATCGGCTATGCTTTTGTTTGGGTGGAGGTGAAACTAACTATAGATAATATGATAATATACAAATATGTTACATATTTATCCTGGATAAAGGGAGCAATTGAAATGAAAAAAGTGACCAAGGTTATTTCTATCGCAGTGCTGACCGGCGCTGCCGCCATGATGTCGACCAACGTCTCTGCCTTTTGGGGCGGTGGCGGTCCCTGGTACGGTGGCGGTCCCTGGTACGGTGGTTACGGGGGTTACGGCGGTGGCTACGGGGGTTACGGCGGTGGCTGGGGCGGTTACCCGTATGGGGGCGGCTGGGGCGGTTCCCCGTATGGGGGCGGCTGGGGTGGTTCCCCGTATGGGGGTGGCTGGGGCGGTTACGGGGGCTATCCCTACGGCGGTTATGGCTATCCCTATGCGGTCCAGCCGGTCAGGGTGATCCCTGTAGCGCCGGCAGCCGCTACGGCCAAGTAACAGACATCGGCCGGGTCCGGGTTCCTAGCAGCCTGGGCAACATCTCAACAACGGGGGATGATTCTCATCCCCCGTTTTATTTCCCCCGCAGAAAAATCCTCCCTGTCCGTCCTGATAGCGCCGATTGTCCCGCGCATGCAGAGAATGTAGGCTGGGGCTTGCCCCAGCTTCTCTGCTGGCAGGTTAAACAAAGAGCTGGGGCGAGCCCCAGCCTACCTCTACAGTTACGGCTGTGCCTACAGTTACGGCTATGCCGGGTCGGGTCAATCTCCGCTCCACATGCTGGGAGGAGTGCGACAGGGATGTCACGTTTTCGAATCTAACGACCAAAATCGGGCCAAGCATGCGTGGCACCCGAATTTGCGACGCCCGGGGTCTGAATACGCTCCCTAACCCGCCATCGGCCATTGTTTCAACGCCCGTCCTGATAGCGCCGATTGTAGCGCGCATGCAGTCGTGCAACGGGACCCGCGGGCCGGCCATTGTTGGGGATCGGCGCCAGGTTTTCGGCGTCGCGGGTAAACAGATCCATGTCCTTGGTCCAACCGTTGGTTTCCAGGACAAAGCGCCGGGTCCAACCTGGCGGCAGTGGATCGGCCCGGGCCGCGAACTCCAGGTGGATCTCTTCACCGGACCCGATGATGGCAAGGGCGTCATCCGTTTCCGACACCAGCGCATCGATGCCAACCCCCAGGGTTGTATAAAAACCCGCCAGGTAGCGGGCGTCCCAGAAGGGACTGCGCGCGGCGTAATCGTAGTCGGGGCGGTGTTGCGCATGGGTGGTTCGCTTCGGAAATCCGGTCTTGGCCACCCTCGCGTGCCGCAGGGGAAAGCGGTGGCGTCGCACCGCCGGCGGGGATTCCGCAAAGGCCACCGCGACCCGATCCCAGTAGATCTGCTGATTGGTGCGCAGCCGCAGCCGTCGGGTATCGGGGGGCAGGTCCTGGAGGGGTACCGACATGCGCCGGGGCATACCCGCCGGATAGCCGAAGTTTGGCAACAGGGTCCGCCAGCCTCCGTCCTTACCCATCGCCTCCAGGGTCGGCGCCTGAAACCCGGCGTCCGCCTGCCAGGCCGCAAAGCTGGTCTGCGAGTAGGGGTACTCCACCCAGCCGTCCACAACCAGCAGGGGCGTGCCCGGCTGAGCGTCCAGGGGTTCCGAAAAAATAAGGGTGAGGCTGTGTTCCCCTTCGAGCCGCCCGATAAATCGTACATCCAGTGGGCCCGGCGGGGCGGCCCGCCCGTCGACAGCCGTAATCGCCGTGGTAACCGTCTGCCCGCGCTCGTTGTGGCCGCGAACCGGCAATAGCTCCCGCCGGTAAAACCGGGGCTCGCCGGTGGGCTCAGGCCCGCTGATACCCATGCGTTCGTCCAGCACCATTTGCCAGCCTGGCGGCAGGTCATAGGCTGCCAGGCGCGCGCTATCCTCCTGAAGTCTTCGTACCTGGCCTGGCGGCCCTCCTTGCGCGCGGTCACCTGGATGAAGTGGTAACCCTTCGGCGTGTTGACCATGCCGGACTGGCCAGGCTTCAGGCGGGTCATGGCCTCGACGAAGTTCGGCTCGAGGTGTATCCGCGCGCCGCGCTCGTTCACCGTCCCGAGCTCGCCCCCGCGCTCGCGCGTGCCGAGGTCGTCCGAGTACCGCAGGGCTAGCGCGGCGAAGTCCTGCCCCCTGAGTACGCCGTTCCTGACGGCCTCCACCCGGCCCTGCACCTCGGCCTGCCCGCGCTCCCTGCCGGTGCCCGGATCCTCCAGCGCGATGAAGATGTGGCGTACCGTACACTCGGCCGGGGTATCGTATCGGCGCTCGCGGTTCTGGTAGAACCAGATCATCACCTCGGCGTCGCTGGGGTGCTCGGCGCCAAGGATGAGCTTTCTAATGAGGAGCCATCGCCTGACGACCGAGC
>JAUXGQ010000350.1 GCA_030621975.1 Gammaproteobacteria bacterium
AGAATAAATCGGCCATTATAGATACTCTCCAGCAGACCTGGGCCGAGTCGCATAGGCATCTTTACGGCACAGTCGACGACAATACCTCCGATTTCATTCTCATCCATCTCTTCTTCTCCGTGCCTCCGTGTGAGAAAACTCCGTTGCGACGAGTTGTGGGTAATGGTATGGCTATGACTGGTTTGTGCAGATGGCGTGTGCTACCGTTTCGTCTCAAGCGAGCGGTCGTGGTCCAGGCTGGGAATACCAAGTCTGCGACTCGCGCACCCCAACCCACCTGACTAAGATAAAGGACCATGGGCGACGAAAAGACCAACAAGCCAGCCCGATCCAACCTCTCCAGACGCATCCTGATCGGTTTGATTCTTGGGGTGCTGACCGGCCTGTTCCTCGGAGAGTACGCGGGAAACCTCGCCATCATCGGTCAGGGCTACGTGGCGCTGCTGCAGATGTCCATCCTGCCCTACATGACGGTGTCCCTGATCGGGGGCATCGGGCAACTCAGCTACGAGAAGGCGGGCAATCTGGCGCTCACGGCGGGGGCCGTGCTGATCGTCTCCTGGGTGTTGGCTTTTTTCGTGGTGTTCGTCATGCCGCTGGCCTTTCCGGAGAGCCTGGGAGGATCTTTCTACAGCCCCAGTCTGGTGCAGGCGGCGGACGTGGATTTCATCGACCTGTACATCCCGAAGAATCCGTTCAGCTCCCTGGCCAGGACCGTGGTGCCGGCGGTGGCGGTGTTCAGCGTCCTCACCGGCGTCGCCCTCATCGGCGTGAAGAACAAGAAGCCGCTCCTGGACCTGATGGGCTCCGTGGGCGAGACCCTGCAGCGGGTCGCCATGATGATCGTCCAGATCACGCCAATCGGCGTGTTCGCCATTGCCGCCAACGCCGCCGGCACCCTGACCGTCGAGGAGTTCGGCCGTCTCCAGACCTATATTCTGACCTTCATCATGGCCACCCTGGTGCTGACGTTCTGGGTCCTGCCGGCCCTGGTAGCGGCGGTCACACCCTTTACCTACCGGGATGTCATGCGTTCGGCCAGGGATGCCCTGGTCACCGGCTTCGTGACCGGCAACCTCTTCATCGTGCTGCCCATGCTGGTGGAGAACGGCAAGCGCCTCTTCGAGGAACGGCGCCTGGCGAGCCAGGATTCGGCGAGCTACGTGGAGGTGCTGGTGCCCACCTCGTTCAACTTCCCCAACATCGGCAAGCTGCTCACCCTCTTGTTTATCCTGTTCGCCGGCTGGTACACCGGCCGCCAGCTCGACCTGGGTGACTACCCCATGTTCTCGGTGATGGGTCTGTTCACCCTGTTCGGCGGCGTCGACCTGGCCCTGCCTTTCCTGCTGGACCAGCTGCGCATCCCCTCGGACATGTACCAGCTCTACGTGGTCACCGGCGTGGTGAACGGCTGGTTCGCGACCCTGCTCGCGGTCATGAACTTGTTTACCTTCACCCTTATCGCCACCGCAGCGGCCGTCGGCACGCTCAAGATCGACTGGCCAAGACTGTCCCGGTTCGCGATCATCTCCCTGGTGGTGCTGGCCCTGGCCATCCTGGGAACCCGCATCGGTCTGTCCTTCCTCGTGGGCGAAGAGGACGTTTCGCGCCAGACCCTCATGCACGCGGAGATTCCGGACCCGGTGCCCATGACCGTCCGCGAGCAGGCGCCCGAGCTGAAGGACCCTATGGATATGTCCAAGCCGCGGCTACAGCAGATCATTGACAGAAAGACCCTGCGCATCGGCTACCACCCGGGCGGATTGCCCTTCGTGTTCTTCAATGACGCCGGGAAGCTGGTCGGCTACGATGTGGAACTCTACAACATCCTGGCCCGGGACCTCGGCGTCGAGCTGGAGTTCATACCCTGGAAATACGACACGCTGGTTGACCAGCTCAAACGCGGGGAGTTCGACCTGGTCGCCGGCGGCCTGATACTCACCGTGGAGCGGCTGGCCCACGCGGCCTTCTCGGGGCCCTACATGGAGATCACCACCGCTCTGGTGGTCCCGGACTACAAACGCAATGCCTATCCTACCTGGGAAGCCGTGGAAGCGTCCGGCATCCGCATCGGTATCACGGGTGAAGCGCGGGCCAGGAAGATCGGCATGCTGTTGGTTAACAACGACATCGTCGAGGTCGCCTCTTACGGGAATTTCTTCGGCGAGGGTCGGGGCGATCTGGATGCCATCATGATCAGCGCCGAGGCGGGATCCGCCTGGACGGTGCTGCATCCCGATTATGCGGTCGCCATCCCCAAGCCCCATTACTCGCAGCCCATCGCCGTCGCACTGGCCCGCGGCGACCAGCAGATCATCGACTACCTCGACGACTGGCTGAAGGTCAAGAAGACCGACGGCACCCTGGACGAACTCTACGACAAGTGGATACTCGGGAAGTCCGAAGCAAAGAAGCAGCCCCGCTGGTCCATCATCCGCGACGTACTGGGCTGGGTGCAATGAGTCCGGTCAGACAACCGGCCTCCGCGTCTAAGAAAGGACAGGATTAACAGGATTTGCAGGATCTCGGTAGATTCTGAATTTTCTGCTTACGGTAACACTCTTGCCGAAGTTGATGAGCAACCCGGTGTCGATGCCCGTTGCGGCGAGGTAGCCCGCGTAGGATGCGGTGAGCTTGCGAACCGCATCAATCGAGAAGCATGACAGAATACCGCAGAGCAACGGCTTCAGGTGCAACCTACCTTTTGACTTGGAGTCCGGTTAAACCCGGGTGGGTAAATGGGGTCAGGGATTGACCCCGTTCAAGTTTTCATACGTGTGCGCGACGAGGTATTGTCGCGGCGGATTGGGCTGGTGAACTCGATCACAACTTTGAGGTTGGAGAGTGTTTCGACCGATGCGGTTCGCAAGCTCACCGCATCCTACGTGCTTGCGAATCCCAAAGCGTAGCCGTTTATTAACGTGATGTTGGGGTTCGCTCCTCACCCCAACGATTTTGAGCAGAGTGAACCTGTATTTCTCCTCATATTAAGCGCAGAGGACGCAGAGAAATAAAAAGCTCTGCGCTCTCTGCGTCCTCTGCGGTGAAAGATCCGAACTAGATCCGTGTTTTGAACGCCTCATCCAGTTCCTCGAGCAGGCGTTTGTCCCTGTTGTAGACATCGCTCATGAAGCGAACTCTGCCATCCGGTCCGGGCTCGACCGTCCAGTACAGCAAAAGGACCGGGACCGGATTGGAAAGACTCACGGTCTGCGTCTTTCCCGACTCCCGGATAGTCTGGACGCGTTCCTGCGTCCAGCCCTGATCGGCGCCAAACACCACCTCGGCGAGTTCGAAAGGCCTGTCTACCCTGATGCAGCCGGAGCTGAACGTGCGCGCGGTCTTTTCGAACAGTGCCTTACTCGGGGTGTCGTGAAGATAGACCAGGTGCTTGTTCGGGAACATGAACTTGATTTCGCCCAGTGCATTGGTCGGGCCGGGGGGCTGCACGATCTGGAAGGGAAACCGGCTTGCGGACCAGTCGACTGTCGAGGGATCGACGCGCTTGCCGTTCCGGTCGACGAGCGAAAAGTTCTTCTGAGCAAGGTATGAGGGGTCCCGCCTGAGCTTTGGCAGTATGTCCTTGCGCAGTATGCCCGGTGGAACCGTCCAGGTCGGATTGAAGACCACATACTTCATCTCTCCCTTGAACACCGGCGTCTTACGGTAAGGCCGTCCGACCATGGCGCGGGCTGTCCAGATCTCCTTGCCATCTTTCATCGCATAGACGCGAAATCCCGCGATGTTGACG
>JAUXGQ010000443.1 GCA_030621975.1 Gammaproteobacteria bacterium
CGAGTCAGATAGAAATCGTCAATGAAACCTTTGTTCCTTCTGAAAAGGATATTCAATGGGCGCAGACGGTTTTGAGCGCCTATGAGGCGGCTCTCAAGGAAGGCAGGGGAGCGGTCAGCGTCAAGGGCAAAATGATTGATGTGGCTTCGCTTAAGATGTGCAACACGATCATAAACAGGGCCAGACTGGCTGGGTTATTGGACTAGCCCGACATAGCCGGAACCGAAGACGTAGGCTGGGGCTAGCCCCAGCTCTTTATTTCGCGAGCCGGTAAGCAGAAAAGCTGGGGCAAGCCCCAGCCTACATTTGCTGTTCGATGTGGGTGAGTTATCAGCCTTATGTTCTCTGTCATTTCACACAATATTTACAGACTGAGAGACGAATGGGCATTGAGGGAAGTCTGAACATCCAACTGAAGGTCGGCAACGGGATCGCGGATCCGGTCAGTATCGAATCCAGCCGCCCGGTGCATGCCTCCAGGGTGTTTCACGGCAAGAGTATCGCCGAGTCCCAGAAGCTGCTTCCCATCCTGTTCAACGTCTGCGGTACCGCCCAGTCCTGTGCCGGGGTGCGTGCCTGCGAGCAGGCGCTGGGCGTGCAGGCGTCGGCGCAGACCGAACGACTGCGCGATGCACTGGTGAACATGGAGACCCTGCGTGAACATCTGTGGCGCATCCTGCTGGATTGGCCGTGCTTCATCGGCGGCGAAGCGGACAAGGCGGGCATGGCCGAGATGGTTGCGATTCAGCGTGATTATCGGCACGCCCTTTGTCCGGGGGGCGATCCTTTTCGGTTGGGCGGCGCCGATTGCCGGACTGAGTTTGAGGCTTTGGGTGCCATTGTGGATCGGGCCGGCGCACTTTTGCAGCGAACGGTCTTTGCAATGTCGCCGGGCGCGTGGCTGGCACTGACGGGGCAACCGGGGTTCATGGCCTGGGCGGAGGTCCGGCAGACCATCGCCGCTGAATTGATCGATCAGGTTGTGCAGGCCGGTTGGGGTCATGCCGGCGCCTGCGAGTCCAGGGCATTGCCGCCCCTGACCGGGGAAGCGTTGCACAAGGCGATGCAGGACGTCGATTATGTCAAGCAGCCACGGTGGTCGGGCCATTGTTGCGAGACTTCCAGCCTGACGCGTGTGGACAGCCCATTGCTGAAGGCACTCAAGCAGGAATATAGTAACGGTCTGCTGGTAAGACTGGTTGCCCGGTTGACCGAGATCGCCTATCTGGCCGGCCGCTTGAAGCCGGAATCCCAGGATTCTCCCGGTGATAAGGGCTCCAGTACTACGCCGGTCAATCCGGGTATAGGTCAGGCCGCGGCGGCGCGCGGCCAACTGGTACATCGCGTCGACCTGAATGGCGATGTCATCGGCAGCTACCAGATCCTGGCGCCGACCGAATGGAATTTCCACCCAAAGGGTGTGGTTGCGCAGGCGCTGTCCGCCCTGACAGGAGATCCGGGTTCGGTGGAGAAACAGGCGCGCTTGTTGATCAACGCAATCGACCCCTGTGTGGGGTATGAATTGAACGTCGTGCAGGGATCGCGGGCAAATGCATGAGATGTCGCTGTGCGAGAGTGTCCTGCAGGCCCTGGAAGACCATGCGAAGAGCCGGGGATTTGAGAAGGTCAAGACCGTCTGGTTGGAGATTGGCGGCCTTTCCGGTGTCGAACTGGACGCAATGCGTTTCAGCTTCGACGCGGTAACCCGAGGTACCCTGGCGGATCACGCCAGGCTGGAGATTATCGAGGTGCCGGGGCAGGCCTGGTGCATGCAGTGTTGCAAGACGGTGTCGGTGGAGCAACGCTTCGATGCCTGTCCGGATTGCGGCAGTTATCAGCTGCAGGTGACCGGCGGTGAAGAGATGCGAATTAAAGAATTGGAGGTTACCTGATGTGTACGGTATGCGGTTGCGGGGAAGGTGAGACCAGGGTCGAGGGTGAAGGACAAGAGCACGATCACGGCCACCACCACCATCACGAGCACGCCCATGATCACGAACATCATCACCACGATGGGCTCACTCACGACTACGGCCAGGGACCGGCGCACGCCCATGCACCCGGTCTGAGTCAGGCGCGCATGGTGCAGATCGAGGAGGACATCCTCGGCAAGAACAACCAGTACGCCGCCGCCAACCGCCGCTTGTTTGGCGAGCAGGGCATTTTGGCGTTGAACCTGGTGTCCAGCCCGGGCTCCGGCAAGACGACGCTGCTGGCCCGAACCATCGACGATCTGAAGGGGCAATTGAAGCTGGCGGTGATCGAAGGCGACCAGCAAACCGCCAACGATGCCGAGCGCATCCGCGAGACGGGGGTCAGGGCCCTGCAGATCAATACCGGCAAGGGCTGTCACCTGGACGCACACATGGTCGGCCACGCCCTGGAGACCCTGAAACCGGAGGCTGGCAGCGTGCTGTTTATCGAGAACGTGGGCAACCTGGTCTGCCCGGCGGCCTTCGATCTGGGCGAGGCGCACAAGGTGGCGATCCTTTCGGTCACCGAGGGCGAAGACAAACCGATCAAATACCCGGATATGTTCCACGCCGCCGACCTGATGCTGCTGAACAAGCTTGATCTGCTGCCCTACGTACAGTTCGACGTGGACACGTGCATCGAATACGCCCGCCGCGTGAATCCCGGGATCAAGGTGCTGAAGGTCTCGGCCACCAGCGGCGAGGGCATGGACAACTGGTACCGCTGGGTCGAGGCAACCCAGCAGTTGGCGTTGATCGGTCGATGAAGATTTTCACCGCGGAGGACGCAGAGGTGCGCAGAGAGATTGGAATGTGAAGATTCTTACCGCAGAGGACGCAGAGGTTCGCAGAGGAATTGATATGTTGAGTCAGGATTCTTTATTTGCTACTCCGGGCATCTGGAAATACCCCGGCATCAAAAATCCATTCGGCACTTATTTTTTCCTCCAGCCAAAAAAACTCTGCGTACCTCTGCGTCCTCCGCGGTAAAAAAACCATCGAGAAAACCTATGTGTCTCGCATTGCCCGCTAAAGTCGTTGCAATCGATGAAGCTAGCGACATGGCCACCGTCGCCCTCGGCGAGGTGAAAATAGAGGTCTCGCTCGCCTTGGTGGAAGAGGTGCGGGTGGACAACTATCTGCTGATCCATGTCGGC
>JAUXGQ010000465.1 GCA_030621975.1 Gammaproteobacteria bacterium
CGCGGGCTGGTGCACATCGAAAAAGGGGAACTTGCAGCTTGCGCACCGGCGCGCGGCAGCAAGCCCGGTCTGGTGGTAGCCAATCCCCCCTACGGCGAGCGCCTGGGCGCCGCGTCCGAACTGCCAGCCCTCTATTCCGGTCTGGGTGATACCTTGAAAGCAGGGTTCCTGGGGTGGCGCGCCGCCGTGTTCACGGGCAACCCCGAACTCGGGAAAAGCCTTGGCCTGCGCGCCAGACGCATGCATACGCTGTTCAACGGCCGGATCGAATGCAAGCTGCTCCACTTCGAGATCGATCCCCAGTGGTTCGTCTCCGCTCGGCGCCACCCCCGCCCGCTGCCGCCACAGTCGCGCAGCGAGGGTGCACAGATGCTCATCAATCGACTGCGAAAAAACCGCAAGCACCTCGGCCGCTGGCTGAAGCGGGAGGACATCCACTGCTACCGACTGTATGACGCGGACCTTCCGGAGTACGCGCTTGCGGTGGACGTTTATGAAGACGCTGAGCGCTGGGTGCATGTTCAGGAATACGAAGCCCCAAAGACCGTCGACCCGAGCAAGGCACGCCAGCGCCTGCGCGAAGCCCTCGGCGTGATACTGGAGACACTCGAAATCCCCGAGGATCGGCTTTTCTTCAAGGTACGGCGGCGCCAGAAGGGCCGCGCACAATACGAGAAACTGGATACCACGAACGGCTTCCGGGAGGTCAGCGAAGCTGGCTGCCGATTTCTGGTCAACCTGGAAGACTATCTCGACACCGGGCTGTTCCTGGATCATCGCATCACGAGGCGCATGCTCGGCCGGCTCGCCGAGGGCAAACGCTTTCTGAATCTTTTCGCCTACACCGGCACCGCGACGGTCTATGCGGCAAAGGGCGGGGCGGTCTCGACCACCAGCGTGGACATGTCCAATACCTACCTCGAATGGGCGAGGCGCAACATGGCCCTCAACGGCCTGACCGGCAAGCAGCACGAGTTCGTGCGTGCGGATTGCCTGAAGTGGCTCTGCGAGGCAGCGGGGCGAGGTCGCTACGGGCTCATATTCCTGGACCCGCCGAGTTTTTCCACCTCCAAGCGCATGGAGGCCACCTTCGATGTACAGCGCGACCATGTGGCCCTGATCAAGAAGACCGTGGCGTTCCTTGAACCGGAGGGCATTCTGATCTTTTCCAACAACAGGCGCGGTTTCAAGATGGATCGCCAGTCCCTGTCCGGGCTGGCCATCGACGACATCGGCAGGCAAACCCTGGCCAAGGATTTCGAACGAAACCCGGGCATCCACAATTGTTGGAAGATTCGCCGGCGGCCTCCCCACGCCTAGCCCCGATATCTCACCAGGTGGATCGCAAGAAATATCTCAACCACGGATGAACACGGATAGACACGGATAGATACGGATATTTTGTAGGCTGGGGCTCGCCCCAGCTCTTTGTTTCGCGAGCCAGTACGCAGCAAAGCTGGGGCAAGCCCCAGCCTACATTTGCTGTTTGATGCGGGTGGGCTATCAGCGTTAAATTCTTTGTCATTTTGCACAAGACTTACAGACTAAGAGACTAGGTTTAAACCCCACGCAATACGACCCAGACCCATGCAGAAGCAGATCGGCCAGCAGACATTCACACCAGCCTACCTGAGGTTGCTCGAAGGGAGCACCCTGGCCGAGCGCGCCGCCAGCGCTTGGCGCCGTTTGGAAGATTGCGATCTGTGCGCCCGCTACTGTCACATCAACCGGCTTCAGACCCTCAAAGGCGCCGTCTGCCGAACCGGTGAACGCGCCCGGGTGCAAGGTTTCGGTCCGCACCTCGGCGAGGAGGATCCCCTGCGAGGATCGCAGGGCTCAGGAACCATCTTCTTCAGCTGGTGCAACCTGCGCTGCATCTTCTGCCAGAATTGGGATATCAGTCAGAAAGGCCTGGGCCATGACGTGGGGCCGGAAGAACTGGCGGAGATGATGCTGACCCTCCAGGCCCAAGGTTGTCACAATATCAACCTGGTTTCACCGAGCCACGTCGTGGCGCAGGTGATCCGCGCTGTGGATATCGCCGCCCGACGGGGCTTACATCTGCCCCTGGTCTACAACACGGGTGGTTACGACAGCCCCGAGGCCCTGGCCCTTTTGGATGGCATCGTCGATATCTACATGCCGGACATGAAATACGGGGCTTCCAGCATCGCCCGACGCTATTCCAGGGTGCGTGACTACGTGGAGATCAATCAGGCGGCGATCAAGGAGATGCACCGCCAGGTAGGGGATCTGGTGCAGGACACGCAAGGGATCGCGCAACGCGGCCTGCTGGTCCGTCATCTGGTGTTGCCGGAGGAACTTGCCGGCACCGAGCGAGTGCTGGCCTTCCTCGCCGAGGAGATCTCGCCGAATACCTACCTTAACCTGATGGACCAGTACCGCCCCTGCTACCGGGCCGAGGACAACCCGCCTCTCGATCATGCCCTCAAGACGAATGAGTTCGAAGCCGCCCTGGGACTGGCCGCGAAGTACGGTCTGCATCGACTCGACCGCCGCCGGTCCCGCCATTGAACGGGTTTGTAATTGCGGAAGCCATCCGGAGAAGTTCCCGGGGCCGGTTCTGAAAGAACCAACCCCAGGCGAATCGCAAGAAATCTCTTAACCACGGATAGACACGGATATTTTGAATTAGGCGAGAGCGGGCGAACAAGGGGCCGGTCCTCGACGGGAAGTGAAGAGCAATGGAGATTCCATCTGTGTTAATCCGTGTCCATCCGTGGTTCAGTTTCCAAACAGGCTCCAGGGCCGTGCCGTTGGACCGGCAACTCACTCTGTATCAGCGCAAAGGGCAGCGCTAACCGGGTCTTTTTGAATATGCAGTGTCAAAAAGCTCTTCAAGTTCGGGGTGCACGCCGCGCAACCCGTCAACGACTTTTTTCGACCAGTCGAAATACTGCTGTCGCCGCTGCAAACTCCAATCCACAGGTGGACACACCACAACATCCCGC
>JAUXGQ010000409.1 GCA_030621975.1 Gammaproteobacteria bacterium
CTCGCGGTAATAGGGAAAGTTGTAACTACCGCTGATGGTGGGCATTCGATCGAAACCCTCGATCAGAAGCCCTTCCGGGTCGAGATCGGTAAACCCGTGGGGCCCCGTCATCTCCACGCACTGTTCGGCGCGCAGCCAGGCCTTGACGCTGTCGAGCAGCCGATTGGCCACCGCCTGATCGTCGACGCATTCGAACCAGCCGAAGCGCCCTCTTTTCCGCCCCAGCTTTTCGGTTTCCAGGGAGTTGATGATGGCGCACACGCGCCCCAGGTGTTTCCCGCCGTCGGTGGCCAGAAAGAACTTCGCCTGCGACACCTCGAAGGCCGGATTGCGCGCGCTGTCGAAGTAGGCGAGCTCGTCCATGAAAAGCTGAGGTACCTGATAGGGGTGACCCTTGTACAGGGTATAGGGGAACCGGACCCACTTTTTCAGCTCAGAGCGGTTGGTGACTTCCGTAATCTCGATACTCATGCCGCTTCATCCTCTCAAAACAACCCGCTGATGTCCCCGTGCTCGTCCACGTCGATGCTCAGGGCCGCAGGCCGCCGGGGCAGTCCCGGCATGGTCATCACCTTGCCCGTATAGATCACCACGAAACCGGCGCCGGCAGAGACCTTTGCCGAGGTGACACTGAGTTTGAAGCCCGTTGGGCGACCCGGGGCCTTGGGATCGTCGCTCAGGGACGCCGGGGTCTTGGCGATGCACAGCGGCAGACCGCCATACCCCAGGTCCTCGATGCGCTTGATCTCGACCTGGGCGTCCCGGGAAAACTCCACACCGCTGGCGCCATAGAGCCGGCCGGCGATGGCTTCCACCTTCTCCCTGATACCGTCTTCCAGATCGTAGAGATGCCGAAAGGACGCCCCGGCATCGCTGTCACAGACCCTGGCCACCTCTTCCGCCAGACCGAGCCCGCCTGCGCCGCCGCTCTCCCGGTAATCCACGATCCGGGCCTCCGCCCCCAGTCCCAGACACTGGTCGCGGATCTGCTCCAGTTCCTCCGGGGGATCGTCCAGAAACCTGTTGATGCAGACGACCACGGGCAGCTTGAAGTGGCGGACGTTTTCCACGTGCTTGGCAATATTCTCGATGCCATGGGCCCGGTAGGCCCGTCGCGTGACCACCAGGACCACCGCATCCGGTTTGAGATCTCCGGCCCGACATTTGATGCTGAAAAATTTCTCCGCACCCAGATCGGCCCCGAAACCGGCCTCCGTCACCACATAGTCCGCCAGCTTCAGGGCCATGCGGGTAGCGATCAGGGTGTTGCAGCCGTGGGCGATATTGGCGAAGGGGCCACCGTGGACGAAGGCCGGGGTGCCCTCGATGGTCTGCACCAGATTTGGGTTGACGGCGTTCTTGAGCAGCGTGGCCATAGCCCCTTCGGCCCCCAGATCTTTCGCGCATATGGGTTTGCCGAGGCTGTTGTAGCCGACGATGATGTTGCCGATGCGCCGCTTCAGGTCCATGAGGTCGTCGGCGAGTCCCAGCACGGCCATGATCTCCGAGGCGGCGGTGATCTCGAAGCCGTCCTCCCGCATCATGCCGTTGATGCCACCCCCTTCCAGGCCCACGATGATGCTGCGAAGCGAGCGGTCGTTCATGTCGATGACCCGCTTCCAGACCACTTTGCGGGGATGGATCTCGGGTTCGGCCTGCTGATGCAGGTGGTTGTCCACCACGGCGGACAACAGATTGTGGGCGGTGGAGACCGCGTGCAGGTCACCGGTAAAGTGGAGATTGATGTCCTCCATGGGCAGGACCTGGGCGTAACCGCCGCCGGCCGCGCCCCCCTTGAGTCCCATGCAGGGTCCCAGAGACGGCTCGCGAATGGCCACCATGGCCCGTTTGCCGATGGCGGTCAGGGCCTGCGCAAGGCCTATGGTCGTGGTGGTCTTGCCCTCCCCGTAG
Organism: Gammaproteobacteria bacterium; assembly: GCA_030621975.1. Classification (GTDB taxonomy): domain Bacteria; phylum Pseudomonadota; class Gammaproteobacteria; order Chromatiales; family Chromatiaceae; genus JAUXGQ01. Next base: position 1,912 of record JAUXGQ010000409.1, read on the forward strand.
GAGGTGGGCGTCATGGCCGTCACCAGGATGAGCTTACCCGCGGGATGCTCGCGCCATTGCTCACTCAGGCTGAGGGGCACCTTGGCAATATATCTGCCGTAAGGGATCAGGTCGTCCGCGGCCAGGCCGAGGCGCTCCGCGATCTCCATGATGGGCCGCGGCTGCGCCTCCCGGGCGATGTCGATGTCGGATCTCATAGGCGGTGGGGGGCCCTCGGCAGGATCAGGAGCGGGGGATGCCGAAGCTTCCCAACATGCCGAGCAGGTGCTCCCGGCTCAGAATCCGCTGATTGACGTAGTCCAGCAGAACCCGCATGTTGAAATCTATGCGGATACCCGGCGTCTCCTCCGTACCGGGGGCACCATCGTCACCGATGATGGCGATATCCTCCACCGCCACCCCTTCCCGCGCGGTCAGGGCCGAGCTGAGCCGTCCCCTGTCCAGAGGTTCGAATTCCGGGCTCAGTTCGCCGGTAAGGGCCTGCGAGTCATCGTCCACCAGGACCTGATAGCCATAGCAGCCGTCCAGGGCGGCCTTGCGGGCCAGGACCTCGGTGAAGAAACCGAATGCCGGGGTATTGAGCATCACCTTATAGCCCATGATCTTCAGCGTCTCGATGAGCTCCGCGCTGGGCGCCGTGATATCGATGGCTTCCGCGACTCGCGTCACCACTTCGCCAGGCAGCCCCTGCAACAGCTCGGCGGCCTTGCGAACCGCCGTATGGGGCTGGTCCGCCGGAAACAGTTCCCCTATCTCCGCCGCTTCGATCCCGGTCTGTTTGAGGATCTCGCCGAAGCAGTCGGGGGCGATGAAGCTGGCGTTGAGATCGAAGCAGACCACCCGTTTCTTCTTGTTGAACACATCCTCCGACTGGAACATGGTACTGATATTCACCGCCTGCATCTCCTGTTGCAGGACCGAGATCAGGTTCTCCAACGGCAGCACCGCCTGGGTGACATCCGCATGCAACTCCATGAGAAAGACCCCGGCGCGGGCGATCATCTGAGAAAACTCGATATTGACCCGGTAGTGGCTGAGCTGCTCGGAGATCCGGGAGACGATGCCCGGTTTGTCGCGCCCGACCAGGATCAGCAGCAGGTTCTTGCGGTCTGAACTGCGGGGAACCGGGGTGTACTTATCGATGGTGAGGTCCAGGCCGGTATCCTCGGCGATCTGCCCCACCAGTTCCTTGAAGCGGTCGATCGGTAACTCGCACTGGGAAAGATCGACTACCAGAAACACGGTGAACAGCCCGTGGATGACGTCCTGGCGCAGGTCCAGAATATTGCCGTTGACCCCGGCGATCGGCGTGGTCACCTGCTGGACGAGCCCAACGGCGTCGTTGCCGGCACCAAAGATCACAAAGAGTTTTTCCCGCACCCTGGTTCTCCTTATTCAATGGGAAACACCGCGACGCAGTTTGAGACCGGCCCGCGGAGTTTGTCAAGTTGC
>JAUXGQ010000177.1 GCA_030621975.1 Gammaproteobacteria bacterium
ACCTACTGCGCGAACGTGGATGCCGGCCGGATTTCGCGCTCGAATTCGTTAAATATGGCCAATATTCGCCTCATTCGAGCACGGAATCCGCCTCGGCCCCACGTCCGCTCGCTACGGCCGCCATGGATGGCGGAAGTGCCGGTTTTGCAGGAGCAACAAACCGGTCGGTCCCCATTCTCGGACAGCCTCCTAGCCCAGGTCTCGCGGGCTTGGATTCGCTTTTATAGACAGGATTAACAGGATTTCACAGGATTGACAGGATATTGATATGTGCCTTCCGGATGCACATGCTACCGGGAAGACTATCGGGCATGCGTATGCCGTCAGCCAGATTCAGCATCTTCAAGAGATCCTGTAAATCCTGCACCATCCTGTTAATCCTGTCTGTTATTTTCCCGTAGCAGTAAGAGGATGGTGAGATATCCGGGCTAGTGTACCTGGTCACCAGCGATCCGGTATTCTGACATGTTTATCGATTGACGCGGTTCGCAGGCTCACCGCATCCTACGCGAACCCTTATCCGACCTCCACCAGGCTGGGGGTGTAATCTTCAGGAGGCTGGAAGCCGAGAAGCGTTATGCAGGTCGCGGCGAGGTTCGCGATGCCAGGGTCCCGTAGATCGGCCAGCCGGGCACGGGATACGTTGACGGGATCGTACACGATTGCCGGCACGGGATTGAGGGAATGTGCTGTCTTGGGTAGGAACTTGCCCTCATCGTCCAGTTTCAGCTCACCGGTCTTCTTGTCCACTTCGCACATATCGTCAGAGTTTCCATGGTCTGCCGAACAGACCATGATGCCCTTGGCTTTTTTGACCGCCTCCATGATCCTGCCGAGGCCTTCGTCCACGGCCTCGACGGCAACCTTCACGGCATCCACCACACCGGTGTGGCCGACCATATCGCCGTTCGGATAATTCAGGCGTATGAATCGGTACTCACCGCTTTCGATGGCCTTGACCACGGCATCGGTAATCTCGTCCGCCTTCATGCGAGGCGCTTCCTCGAACGGGCAGACGTCCGAAGGTATCTCCTGCCAGGTTTCGGTGGCGAATTTGCCCGAATTGTTGCCGTTGAAGAAGTAGGTAACGTGACCGAATTTTTGCGTTTCGGAAATGGCGAATTGCTTCACATCCGCGTTGGAGAGATATTCGCTCATCGTGCGATTGATTGCCGGCGGTGAAACCAGATACTTCTCCGGTACGCGGAGGTCACCGTCGTATTGCATCATTCCTGCATACAACACATCGAGCTTCGGGCCGCGGTCGAATTCGCTCAGTTCCTCGGCCTCGAAGGCCTTGGTGATCTCCAGCGAGCGGTCGCCGCGAAAGTTGAAGAAGATAACACTGTCTCCCTCGACGATGGGCCCTGCCGGTGCGCCGTTACGCTCAATGACGAAGGCCGGCAGATCCTGGTCGAGGATACCCGGCTGTTCCTGGCGGAAGGTTTCCACCGCTTCGCGCATGGTTGCAAAACGTCGACCTTCGGCCTTGACGTGGGCGTCCCAGCCGCGTTCGACCATGCGCCAGTTAGCGTTGTAACGGTCCATGGTGATGTGCATACGTCCGCCGCCGGATGCGATACAGTAATCCACTGAGCCATCCGCGGTGATCTCCTCCAGAAACTTGTCGAAGCGCTCGACATAGTCCAGCACCGACGTTGGGGGCACGTCGCGGCCGTCTATCAATGGGTGGATCCGGGCCTTTTTTACCCCCTCCGACTTGGCTCTATGCAACATCGCCTCCAGGTGGTTGAGGTTGGAATGCACGTTTCCATCGGAAAACAGACCAATGAAGTGCAGCGAGGATTGGTTGGATTTCACGTTCGCCACCAACTCCTGCCAGATCGAACCCTCGAACAGGGAACCGGAGGCAATCGCCTTTTCGACCAGCGCCGCACCCTGCGAGAAGACACGCCCGCAACCGATGGCGTTGTGACCGACCTCCGAGTTTCCCATGTCACTGTCGTCCGGTAATCCGACCGCTACACCATGGGCCTTGACCTCGGTATAGACCGCGTGCTCGCGTAACCAGTCCAGATTGGGGGTATTCGCAATCTTCACGTAGTCGCTGTCTGGATGTTTGCCGATCCCGACACCGTCCATAACAACCAGCACAACCGGTCCCTCCGGTCCGCCGAAAGCTTCGCTTTTTCGGAGTTCATTCATATCGATTCTCCTTGGAGAGATGTTAACACCGCTCGCGTAAGCCACGGCAGTGGCGCAGTCCAGGCTAGCCCTGATTGAGCGCCCCCAAAGGCGCCAATTTTAGCAAGCAGGCCTCCTGTTGTACCAGGACCGCACACTATCGCACTTGAACCTGAAAAATGGCAGTTGGGTAAGGTGTAGAGTGCGTCGCTGCGCCCTGGCTGGCAAGGCGCAGCGACAAAGCATGATCGGAACCGCGAATGTAGGCTGGGGCTTGCCCCAGCTTTGCTGCGTAGTAGGCCGCGAAACAAAGAGCTGGGGCAAGCCCCAGCCTACATTTGCTCGGCAAACTTCGTGTCGATCGGCCTCCGAAAAACTGTCAGCGCATCTCCTCGGAAAATCGCCGTGCCTGACGAATCCAGTCGTCGCGTTTGATGCGCCCGGGAAACTTGATGATGCTCCCTTCGAGCCGCGCTATATCCTGATCGGAAAGCACGGCAATTTGAGCAAAACTACGTATGCCGTGTTCCTTGAGCTTTCGCTGCAGGGCCGGACCGATGCCCGCAATGGCGGTGAGATCATCCTCTGCTCCCGTTGCCGGACCTTTTGCCTGCTTCTTTGCTTCCTTTGGCCGCTTCGTTTCCTGTCTTACCTGCTTCTTTTCTACCGCGGTTACCGGCCTCTTTTCTACCGCCGCTGCCGGCCTCTTTTCTACCGCGGTTACCGGTCTCTTTTCTACCGCCGCTGCCGGCCTCTTTTCTACCGCCGCTGCCGGCCTCTTTTCTACCGCCGCTGCCGGCCTCTTTTCTACCGCCGCTACCGGTCTCTTTTCTACCGCCGCTGCCGGCCTCTTTTCTACCGCCGCTGCCGGTCTCTTTTCTACCGCCGCTGCCGGTCTCTTTTCTACCGCCGCTGCCGGCCTCTTTTCAACCGCGGCGGTTGCCGGTTTCTCCAAAAGGGATACTGAGACCGATGGGATGATATAGAAAGCCTTTACGGATTCCAGGATGCCGCCAAGGTATGCCGTGGTCTCTTCCGAGAGACTCAACGTATTCCGTTGTACGTCCGTGGTGAACGCCTCCCAATCGCCGTGGCTCCAGACTCCCTGGTGCGCCTTTACGAACTCTGCACTGCGTTCTGCAACCGACTTCAGAGATTTTTCAATACCCCGAGTGGAAGCCGTCGCTTGGTAAAAGCTTTTCGTGGCCTCGAGCACCTGACCTACATGACCCTGCGCCTCTTCCGAAAGTTCGAACCCCTTTTTCTGGAGAGTCGACAAGAAACCCAGCCACTCAGCGTGGTCCCAATTGCCTTGTTGATGGGTGACGAAATCCCCCGCGAGCTTTACAATCCCGTCGAATGTCGTTGCTTTCATTGTCTGCATTGAAACCTCCTAACTGAATTCCCGAACCTCAACTTGGCGCTGCCGCACGAGCACGATTGATGAGTTTCGTATTATAAGTAACTAGCGGCCGATTTACATAGATTTACGCGGCTGGTCATTACGAGGAGACCCATTGCGGAGTTTTTGCCGGGAGGCGACTACTCCACAATCGGATTCGCCTTGTGAGCTGTTCACCCGATATTGTGACGCATCTTACTCTTGTTCTCTTGTGACTTGAACTGCAGAAATCTCGGTAGAAACTTGTCCCAGTCGATGATGTGCGCGTCGAGCTCGGGACCATCGATACAGGCGTGCTTGCGCACCATCTTGCCGTCTATCACAACGGGCACCATACACGCCCCGCACATACCGGTGGCATCCACCATAATGGAGTTGAGGCTGGCAACGGTGTGAACGCCATATTGTCTGGTCAGGTCACTGACCGTCCGCATCATCACCGGCGGACCAATGGTCACAACCTCTCCGACGGGCCGGCCTTCGCCGATTTTTGCCGCCTCCAGCAGATCTTCCAGTGGGCGGGTGACGAATCCCTGTATACCGTAACTGCCGTCATTGGTGGTGTAAATGACGTCCAGTTGTTCCCGGAACTCAGCCTGCAACAGGCCTACACGTTGATCCGGCTTCGTCCAGAACATGAGATTTTCCGTGCGAAAGCCGGCGATCAAGGTCACATGATTGCCCATCCTGAGGTGCTCGCGAACGATTGGATACACCGGTGGCAAGCCAACGCCGCCGGCAGTAAAAACAACGGTCTCGCCTTTCTCGTATCGGTTAATCTCGCTGGGCAATCCCAACGGACCCGCAATGCCGACAAAGGCGTCACCGACCCCCAACCGGTTCATTATCGCTGTACTGGTACCCACGGCCTGGATTACCAGATCGATGGTCCCTTCTTGAACATCCCAATCCGCCAGGGTCAAGGGAATCAACTCACCCTTCTCCCACGCGAGAACGCGCACGAACTGACCTGCCTTGGCCGCTTTCGCCACCAGCGGCGAATGCACCACGAATTCAATGATACCTTCCCCAAGCTCTATTCTCTCCACGATCGTCTGTCGCCCCTGACCCAGCTTGGAATAGCGCTCGGCATTTGCCACCAGGGATTCGATTTCACTCGGGGTAAATGGATGTTCACCGGCGATCTCGCGCGCGGCCGCTTGACCGTCACCGGCCGCCAGGATGGCCGTAGCACCACCGCGGGCGGCATCACCACCGGTGTATACATCCTCCACGGAAGTCTCCTGGCTGCCGCTTTTTACCTCGATGGTACCCCACTTGCTCGTCTTGAGGCCCGGCTCGGCGTCCTTGACGATGGGATTCGCGGCATTACCAAGCGCCATAATCACCAGATCTACCGGTTGGTCTTCCGTCTCTCCCGTGGCCACCGGTCGCCTGCGGCCAGAGGCATCGGGGGCGCCCAGTTCCATAACGTCGAGAACGGCATGGGTGATAAAGTGGGACTGGTCATCACCGACAAACTTTTGCGGTGACCGAAGTACCTTCAGCTCGATGCCTTCTTCCAAGGCGTGGTGCAGTTCCTCTACCCGGGCGGGCATCTCTGTTTGCGTGCGCCGATATACTATGCTGACATGAGCACCCAGACGCCGGGCGGTGCGGGCCGCATCCATGGCCGTATTACCCCCGCCAACAACCATTACCTGTTTGTCCCTGGTCTCCGGCAGCGGGGTCTCGTAG
>JAUXGQ010000422.1 GCA_030621975.1 Gammaproteobacteria bacterium
ATGGGTACACCCACTGGTTGTCTTCTAACGCATTTGAGGTAATTGAATGAAATTATTTCGTGATCACTTTATAGTTATCCTCACTGCCTGCGCAATCTCATCCACCGTGGGAACCACCCTTTCTGTGCGCAACTGCGGCTAGATTTGACCCCTTGAGACTGACAGGACGCTGCGGATGGCCGCAATTCGCACCTGGCGCACGCGCTGCTGAATCCTTTCCGGCGCGCTGCCGTCTGCCGTGGCGGCGCTGAGATCGGTTGCGCGTACCGCGGAATGGATCTTTCTGAGCAGATCGGCCTGCGGATAGGGACGCTCGGTAAAGCCCTGACGGCCCTGGGCGTCGGCCTGGCAGGCGAGTAGGAAGGGTTGCAGCCTTTGCGGGCGACGCAGGGCATCCAGTCCCTCTAGCAGGTCCAGCAGGGTGGCCGGTCGCAATTCCTGGATCCTGTGTATCTGTTCATGGTGGCGGGCCACCAGCCGCGCCAGGTCGCGGAAGCGCCGCGGTGCCCTCAGGCGCTCGCAAAGCCCCTCGATCAGGGTCACGCCCCGTTCCTCGTGACCGCGGTGGCGCGGCCAGTGCTCGCGGGGCGTGGCGCCCTTTCCCAGGTCATGGGTGAGGGCCGCAAAGCGGACCTCCGGTGCCTGCGACAGCGCCGTTGCTCGCTCCAACGTCAGCAGGGTGTGGCGCCAGGTATCGACCTCCGGGTGCCAGTTGACCGGTTGGGGCACGCCGCGCAGGTTCGCCAGCTCGGGGAACAGCCGTTCCAGGGCGCCGCAGTCGTCCAGGGTGGTGAAGAAATGAACCGGCTCGGGTTCCCCTAGCGCCCGCTCCAGTTCCTTCCATACCCGTTCGGGTACCAGGGCGTCCACCTCGCCTGCCCGCACCATGCGCCGCATCAGGGCTTCGGTCTCCTCAGCGACCCGAAAACCCAGATCCGCGTAGCGGGCGGCGAAGCGGGCCACGCGCAGGACGCGCACCGGGTCTTCACCGAAGGCATCGGAGACATGTCGCAGTACGCGCCGTTCGAGATCCCGCAGCCCACCGTAGGGGTCGATGATATTCCCGTCGGCGTCTTGCGCCAGGGCGTTGACGGTGAGGTCCCGGCGCCGCAGATCCTTTTCGAGTGTCACCGTGGCATCGCTTTGCACCGCAAAACCCCGATAACCCGGCGCCGTCTTGCGCTCGGTGCGGGCGAGAGCGTATTCCTCGTGGGTGCGGGGATGCAGAAACACCGGAAAGTCACTTCCCACCTGGAGAAAACCCTGCGCAAGCATCTCCTCGGGGGTGGCGCCGATCACCACATAATCCCGTTCCCCGACCTTGCGCTCGAGGAGACGGTCCCGTACGGCGCCACCCACCAGATAGACTTCCATGCTCCAATGGTAGTTTCCGGCGGTGTGCGGCGGCAAGTGAAATGAGGTCCCCGGGGTAATTAAGCGCTCGCCGATTGCGGACTCTTAGTCTGTAAGTCTTGTTCAAAATGACAACAAATTTAACGTTGGTAGCTCACCAGCATCAAAGAGCAAATGTAGGCTGGGGCTTGCCCCAGCTTTGCTGCGTAATGGCTCGCGCAACAAAGAGCTGGGGCGAGCCCCAGCCTACCTCTGTAGTTCCGGCTATGTAGGGTTAGGGTTCGGAATGCTTTCTTCGACCCGGGACAGGACAACGCCGGATTCCAGCCGCGTCTCCAGTCTGTCCCCCGGTTTGACGTCTTGGGCGTCGCGCAGCAGCTTTTCGTCCGGGAGCAGCAGGGTGATGGAGTAGCCCCGGTGCAGGGTGGACAGGGGGCTGAGGGTATCCAGGCCCTGTGCGGCCCTGGCGAGCCGCTGCCGGCAGTTCGTCAGGCGCATTTCCAAGCCCCGGATCAGACGATGTCGTTGACTGTCGACAAGCAGTTTTTGCGTTTCCAGACGATGCACCGGCGAGAGCGCGCGCAGATGGGCATCCAGGGTCTGGATCCTCGCCTGGAGTTCCCGCCGTTTCGCGCTGTTGGCGAGCAGCAAACGCTGCTCTATTTCATCCAGGCGCTGCTGCTGTTGTACGAGCACCTGTCCGGGGTGCAGTCGAATCAGGCGGAACTGAAGGTTATCCAGGTGGTTTCGCCAGCCGTGCAGACCATGGGTCAGACTGCGGGTGGCCCGTTGCGCCAGCGCCGCCAGCCCTTTTTGAAGGGCCTCCCGGTCGGGACTGACCAGTTCGGCGGCGGCCGAAGGGGTGGCGGCCCGGCGGTCCGCCACGAAGTCGGCGATGGTGAAATCGATTTCGTGACCGACTCCGGAGACAACGGGCAGCGCGGAGTCGAAGACCGCACGGGCGAGGGACTCGTCGTTGAACGGCATCAGATCTTCGAGAGACCCGCCGCCCCGGGCGAGTATCAGGACGTCGCAATCGGCCCGCTCGTTGGCCAGTGCAAGGGCGCGGATAAGCTGTGCGGCTGCCTGTTCGCCTTGGACCTGAACCGGATAGACCAGCACCGGAATGGCCGGAAACCGCCGCTCCAGAACGCTCAAGACGTCCCGGATCGCAGCCCCGGAGGGAGAGGTGATGATCCCGATTCGGCGCGGGAGTCCGGGCAGGGGTCGCTTGTGCGCCGCATCAAACAGGCCCTCGCCAGCCAGTTTCTGCTTCAGTCGTTCGAAGGCCTGCAGCAGGGCGCCCTCGCCCGAGGGTTCCATATGTTCGACTACAAGCTGAAACTCGCCGCGCCCCTCGTACAGTCCCACCCGGGCGCGTACCAGAACCTGCAGGCCGTTTTCGGGCTCGAATCGCAACCGCTGGCGCTTCATTCGGAACATGGCGCAGCGCACCTGGGCATATTCGTCTTTCAGGGAAAAGTAGATGTGACCGGAAGACGGCCGTGCCAGGTTAGAAATCTCGCCTTCCACCCAGAGCAACGGAAAACTGCCTTCGAGCACCGCGCGCACCTCCCGATTGAGCCGGGAGACAGTGTAGATATCGCGTTGCGACAGGATGCTGTTTAGCTGCATGTCATCAGTAAGCCGGTAAGTCAATTCCGAGACTATCCTACTTCGGAAAAGCACGCAGTGGCTAGGAGGCTGTCCGACTTAGGTTTACCGGACCAGCGGCAAATTCTATAATCGCCGGTCATATCCACACAGACACTGGAAATCCCCCTATGCACTTCGCTGAGGAAGCCCTGACCTTTGACGATGTCCTGCTGGTACCCGCGTATTCAACGGTGCTGCCCAGGGACGTCGATCTGACAACCCGGTTGACGCGGGAGATTTCACTGAGTATCCCGCTGC
>JAUXGQ010000491.1 GCA_030621975.1 Gammaproteobacteria bacterium
CCTGCATGGCCAATCCATCGACCAGGGCAAAGGCCCACTCCAGATTGAGTGTTGCATGCATCGAGACAGGATACCAAATTGCCTGCGAGGTTTGACCGGAATAGCGCTGTTCTGCTATAAATGAGCGGCTTTTTAGGAAATTCAGAAGCTTTTAATAAAATCGTTTGGTCGTCTGGATACGAGGCCGAAGTGATGCGTGGACTGAAACCTTGTTTATCGATAGCGGTCTCATGCAGCTAAGGCAGAGCATCTGAAACGACCCGCAAGTATCACGCACGAGTACCTGGCAGGTAAGATCATGAAAATCTGGCTAATCCCAATATCAATCGCAATGGCCCTGACGAGCAGCGTCGCGCTGGCCGCTGGTGATGCCTCGGCTGGGAAGACCAAATCCGAGACCTGTCTGGCCTGTCACGGGCCGGACGGCAATAGCCCGAACGTGATTTGGCCTAAGCTGGCCGGTCAGCACCCGGAGTACATCGTCAAACAGATCATGAATTTTAAATCCGGTGACCGCTCGGATCCGCTGATGAGCGCCCAGGCCGCGGCGCTCAGCGAACAGGACATGCACGACCTGGCGGCCTATTTCTCATCCCAGACGATCAAACCGGGTACGGCGGCCGCAGACAAAGTGGCAATGGGTGAAGGGCTGTACCGCGGCGGCAACACCGCATCGGGTGTGGCGGCCTGCACCGCCTGTCACGGTCCGCTCGGCCAGGGAAACCCGGCTGCGGTCTTTCCGGCCATCGCGGGTCAGCATGCGGCGTATGTGACCAAGGCGCTAAAAGATTTTCGCGCCAACGCCCGCGGCAGCGGTGAAACCGGCAAGATGATGCGCGGCGTCGGGGCGAAGATGAGCGACGCGGAAATCGAGGCCGTCGCCCAGTACGTACAGGGGCTCCAGAAGTAAGCCTCGACCCGACCGATCGGGGAAAATTAAGGGGTGGCTTGGAGCCACCCTTTTTTCTTTCGGCAGTGGTTTTCGAATGCAGTTGGAGTGAGCCCGTAACAGCCGGCTTTCGATGCCCCGTTTGACTCAAGTCGACCGAGAAGTTGCCGCAATATTAGTGGTCGCGCGCGGATGAGGTAGACTTGAATATGCAATGGAACCCGTTAATGATGTTCCTGGTGCCATTTCCGTCGGTGGAGGCGGGTGTGGGACGCCAGCAACGAGGAAAGGTTTGCCATTACCGTGAAAAAGCCGTGAGTGGATCAGCAGAAATACAACAACCGGATAGGGAAATCGACGGCAAGCAGCGTTTGCACCTGCTCAGTTACAATATCCAGGCGGGTGTGGATATCCGGCGTTACCGCCAGTACGTAACCCAGAGTTGGAAGCACGTGCTGCCACACCGGGAGCGTTTGGAAAACCTGAACCGGATCGCCGATATTTTAACCCGCTACGACTTGGTGGGCCTCCAGGAGGTCGACGCGGGAAGTCTGCGCAGCGGATTTGTGGATCAGACCGAATATCTCGCCCATCGGGGTAATTTTCCTTACTGGTACCAGCAGATCAACAGGAAACTCGGCAAGTTTGCCCAACACAGCAACGGGTTTTTGAGTCGGATGCGACCGGCCGCTATCGTGGAGCACAAGCTGCCGGGCCTGCCGGGGCGTGGCGCGCTGGTGGCCGAGTTCGGCAGAGGCGAAGAAGCCCTGGCCGTGTGCATCATGCATCTGGCATTAGGACGGCGGGCCCGACAGCGGCAGATCACCTATATCAGCGAAGTACTCGGTGACTACGCCCATGCGGTGGTGATGGGCGATATGAATTGCGATTATGACTCCGACGAACTGCGGCTGCTCGTGAAATTGGCGAATCTGCATGAGCCCACCTGCGAAATGAAGACCTTTCCCAGTTGGCGTCCCATGCGTAATCTCGACCATATTCTGGTCTCATCGGGGCTGCGCGTGGAACATGTACGGGTCCTTGACTACACCGTGTCGGACCATCTTCCGGTGAGTATGGATATCCTGTTGCCGGATTCCCTTGACCTGGCGGCCTAGTGTACCCCGCCACCAATCCTGTGACATTCAGAGCGCGCCTGTGCCGCCAGTGCAAGGCGCGCTCCGCAGTGAATGGCCAGCCCTTTACCAGGAGCGCAACGCCGTAATGGCGACACTTTGATAGAATGCCCGGCCATGCGCTACTCCCTCGAAGATCTTCAGGCGCTCTTCGGTGCCGATGTCCTGGATGACGCCAGCTTCTATCTGGAACAGGGCCGGGTGGCATTGCCGGATATCCGTCAGGATGGCGGTCTGATCACCTCCCTCGTCGAGGCCCCGGGGCACAGGCCTTATCGGGTCTATATTCGTATCGAGAACGAATCCGGCGTAACTGCCCGTATCCGAGGCGAGTGCAGTTGCTCCCCGCGGGGGAACTGTGAGCATGTGGCGGCCGTGTTGCTGCGGGCGATGGAGGGGGAAGAGGGGCTGGCCGGCGGCGATCTGGGCAGGGCCTTGCAGGGAGCCCTGCCGGAGTTGTCGGCACGGGATGGGTATCCCCCTGGTGTCAGCCAGCGACTGCTGTATCTGCTGCTTCCAGAACAACCCCAGGATTCGGGTGTTTTGATCAAGACGGGCAGCGCCAGGCGGCTCTCGACGGGCGGGTTCGGCAGTCTGCGTGATTATCAACCGGTCTGGGCCGCGAGGGGACGTCCACCCCGGTTTTTGCTCGATGTGGACATTCATCTGCTTGCAGAGCTGAACCGGCTGCAGCCGGATCGCTCCGAGAGAAGACGGCTCCAGGGAAGATCGGGCGAACGACTGTTGCCCCGTTTGTTGGAGACCGGACGCTGCTATCTCGGTCAGGCCGAGACGGC
>JAUXGQ010000235.1 GCA_030621975.1 Gammaproteobacteria bacterium
CCGATTTGATGGGAGGCGGATAATGTCCGGTTTCGCTGGACTCCAGGCAAACATATATTCGAGTCAAATGACTCCTGTGGGTCGGGTTCGGTCATTCGGTCGTCCGATGAACGTACCTTTCTGCACCAAGCTATGATGTTGCAACGCAATAGGCGGCAGTCGGCCAAGTGCGGTCCTTCGCATCACTACGCCCCAATAGCTGCACGATGTTTAAAGCGGTCATTCAATTACTGAGATGGATTACCATCAGATTTATTGCCCGACCGAACCAGCACCAGCTCCAGAGCGTTGTCCGGCGTCCGGTGTGTCAGTTGCCGGATGTCGTTGAGAAAGAGGGCATAGGGCTGGCTGAAGTCGGGCTGGGTAGTGGGAAAGGCGAACAATGAGAGCACTTGCGTCTTTTTCTGGGAACTGACGTTGCCCTGCCATAATCGAATATCGCCGGGTTGCAGCACAAGGTCGGTGGACCAGAGTCGCAACACCAGGCGGTCCTCCGGGGACGGGTACCTTTCCAGCGCCAGGACCTCGTGGCGGCCGTCGTGGACCCGGGGCAGGAGCGGTAACTCCCGCAGGCCGGCGGACGGCGAGAGCAGCTTCAGGCTGTTTTCCCAGTTCAATGTCTGCGCGGGTTTCCAGCCGCGCAGGCTCAGTGTGGATTCGAGGGTGTCCAGGGTGCCTGCGTATTGGATGTTCAGGGGCTGTCTGCGGGAGTTGCGAATATCCTCGCGTCTCTGGGGCAATTGGCGCCAACCTTCTGTCCACCAGACCTCGAGGCCCATCTGCTGCGTGGGACGGGCGGGGGTGTAAGCGGCGAGATCGGTCGCCTGATAGCGCCAGGCCTGCAGGCCCAGGGCGAGTGCCAGGGTGGCGGTGGCGCACAGCGTCAGGCCGCGCCAGCGGGTTTCCACATCGATGTGGCGATTGTAGGCGATCCCCAGCGCGGCGACCCAGGCAAGCCCCAGGGTCAGGCTGCCCAACACATCGGACAGCCAATGCACGCCCAGGTAGAGTCGGGACAAGGTGACCAACAGGATCAGCAGGCCGGCTGCGCCGTAAGCGAGCCAGCGCCGGCGTGTGTTGAGGGCGCGCGCGATGATCACGGCGAGAAATCCGTAAAGTACGGTGGCCCGCATCACGTGGGCGCTGGGAAAGGCATAGGGGCCGACTGCGTCGATTCCCAGGTCGGGCCGGGGTATCTGCAGGCTGTACTTGAGGATCGGCGAGGCGAGCAGGCCAAAGGCGGCTGCCGCCAACCAGTGCACAAGGGTCCGGCTGTGCCGCTTCACGAGCAGAAAGGCGAGCACCGTCAGGATCAGTGCGGCGACCACCGTCGTGTCCGCGAGGTAGGTGAACACCAGCATCAGATGGTCGGCCCAGGGGGTGCGCAGGCTCTGCAGGCCGTGCAGGACCGTCCAGTCGAAACCGCCAAGCTTGGAGCCCTCCGTGACTCCGTAAAAGACGAGCGCGAACAGCCCGGTGCTCAGGATCAGCAGCGAGGCGAGTATCGCCAGGCCTTTGGCTTCGGGATGATCGGGGTCGGCGAGGGCGGCGGCGATCTCCCCGAATCTGGGATGCACACGACTCCATTTCAGGATGGCCTGCACCCAGGCGCTGGCATGGGGCTGCATCAGGCGGAACAATATCCGGATCATCCAGGTGACGAACCAGATGAGGGCGATCAGTATCACCAGCAGTGTTACCAGGCGCAATGCAACTTCAGAGGCCAGTTCCAGGGAGGCGCCGAATACCATCCCGGGAAACAAATAGGCCGGGGCCCAAGCCAGCGCCGAACCGATGTTTGCGATCAGGTAACGACCGGGTCTCATGCCCATCATGCCCGCTACCAGGGGGACGACGGCGCGTACCGGCCCGACGAAGCGTCCGAATACGATGCTCTTGCCACCATAGCGCTCGAAGAACCGAACACCCCGGTCGAGCATCTCCGGATATCGGGTGAACGGCCAGATGCCCCTGAGTTGCTGCTGGTAGAAACGACCGAGGAAAAAACTCAGAGCGTCTCCGGCAATGGCACCGCTCGCAGCCCAGGCGAATGTGGGCCAGAACTCGAGCACCCCCGTCGCAATCAGGGCACCGATGCCGAACATCATGACCACGCCGGGTACCAGCACGCCCAGGATGGCCAGGGATTCCGCCATGGCGATCAGGAACACGATGCCACCGGCCCAGACCGGGTGCAAGGAAACCCATGCCAGAAGCTGTTGGAGGTACTCGGTCATTTAACGCGGGGTGTGTCAGTCACGAAGATAGACCTTCAGATGGCGATAATCACCCGCAGGGCATCCAGCCTCAACTGGGCTGACTTCAGGTGCTCGTGCAGCGCCATCCCTTGTTGCCGAACGCCCTGGATCTCTTCATTGCGCACATTGGGGTTGACCTTCCGCAGGGCCACCAAGCGCTGGATCTCGGCCGTATAGCTGCTCATCATACGTTCCAGGGCGTCCTTTACCAGGCCCGCGGTCTTCTCCTCCGCCAGGGTTCTGCCATGGTCCAGCAGGTCCTGCAGCGCGTGCCGGCGCTGCTGCACGATCTGCAGCGCAGTATGGCGATCGACAGACTCGCAGAGGGGGGCGATCTGCGAGTGCGGCAGACGCCGGGCAAGGTCCCTGAACCGCTCGTCGACCAGCACCCGGATCAGGGTAGGGGGCAGAAAGCGGCCAGCCTGCAATGCCCGCGGCGCCACAGACTCCAATACGAACATGCACTCCAGCAGCAGACTGCCCGCTTGCAAGGCCGGGTGAGACAGCTTGCTCAGGGCACTGTTGCCCCGTTCGCCGCTCAGGATCATTTCCATGCTGGCGCTGACCATGGGGTGCTCCCAGGTCATAAACCGCCAGTCCTCATGGATGAGGGCCGTGCTGCGGTCGTAGGTGAGGGTAAGCCCGTCGGCGGGCAGGCCCGGGAAGCTGTCGGTGAGCATGAAATTACCGGGGCGCAGGATATAGCCCTTGGGCGGTCTCTCTTCCACCTCCACGCCATAGCTCTCGAAGACTCGGGTCATGTAATCCTGCAGGGCCGGATTCCGGTCCAGGAGGCGGACGTCATTTACCAGCCTGTCCGCTTCGTCCCCGCGGCAGGAGCCGAGTTCCAGCAGGTGATCCCGTCCCTGCTGCAGGGTATGGCCGATCTCGCGGCGGAGTCTCCGGGCAGCGTCGACCAGAACCTGTAACTGGTCCCGGTCGCGGTCGCTGTCTTCCAGTGCCTGCAGCAGTGCCGGTTTGAGTCGGTTGAAAATGGTCAGTCCCGCCGGGCAGGTGTGGGCGAGGGCGTTCAGACCCTGGTGGTACCAGCTGATCATCACGGCCTGTGCGCTCTGTTCGAGGAAGGGGATGTGGATGCGCACGCTGTGCCTTTGTCCGATCCGGTCCAGACGGCCGATGCGCTGCTCGAGCAGATCCGGGTTGAGCGGCAGATCGAACAACACCAGGTGGCGGGCAAACTGGAAATTGCGGCCTTCGCTGCCTATCTCCGAGCAGATCAGCAACTGGGCCCCGTCATCCGGATCGGCAAACCAAGCGGCTGCCCGGTCCCGTTCCAGGATTCTCATGTCCTCGTGAAACAGGGCGGCATGCTGGCCTTCCCGGGTTCTCAGGGCCTGTTCCAGGTCGATCGCGGTCCGGGTGTGGGCGCAGATCACCAGGACCTTGGCCGGCTTCAGGGCGCGCAGGGTGGCGCTCAGCCAGGACACGCGGGGATCGACGCGCCACCAGGGCTCAGCACCCTCATAGAGCTTCTCGGGGGTCAGTCGCAGAGCCGGGTCCCGTTGCGCGGTCCGGGGACCTTCAAGACAGGTGCGGTAGGCCTCCGGCAGGGGCAGGGGTGCGGGCAGGACCTCGCGTTCGGGAAAACCTTTGACCGTGGCCCGGGTATTTCGAAACAGCACCCGCCCGGTGCCGTGACGGTCCAGCAGGATGCCGATCAGTGCCTGGCGGGCTTGGGCCCGGGCTTCCGGATCGGCTTGCGGATCGTTGATGATCGTCACCAGGTCACTGCTGTCCTGCTCGCCCAGGGTCTCCAGGAGATGGCGGGTGGACTCCTCGGGGATCCGATCCTGGTGGAACAGGACCTCGACCGCGTCGGCAACCGGTCGGTAGTCGGCCTCTTCGTCATTGAAGGCCGTCAGATCGTAGAAGCGGTCCGGGTCCAGCAGACGCAAGCGGGCGAAATGTCCCGCTCTGCCCAACTGTTCGGGGGTGGCGGTGATCAACAGGGTACCGGGGGTGGTGCCGGCCAGTTTTTCCACCAGCCGATATGCAGGGCTTACCCGCTGCTCCGACCATTCCAGGTGATGGGCCTCATCCACGATCAGGAGATCCCACTCCCCCATCGTAACCTGGGCCTGGCGCTCCGGGTGCGCCATGAACAGGCCGAGGCCGCACAGAACCAGTTGTTCGGTGAGAAACGGATTGCCGCCGGGCGCGGAGGCCTGGGTTGCCTGGCAGCGGTCCTCGTCGAAGATGCTGAAATGCAGATTGAACCTGCGCAGCAACTCCACCAGCCACTGATTGACCAGCGCATCCGGCACCAGAAGCAG
>JAUXGQ010000097.1 GCA_030621975.1 Gammaproteobacteria bacterium
CAGATGTTGTACCGTATGGCGGATCAGGTATTGGGCGAGAGCGTGCCCGACGTGATAGACCGCATGGCGGCAGTCGATGTCCGCCAGGGATAGGTTTCAGCAACCCATGGAACGAATCCTCGATGTGAGTGACCTTGAGCCCTGCGAGCCCATGGAGCGTACTCTCCAGGCGGTCGGAGACCTGGGCGAGGGCGAGTATCTGTGCCTCATCCATCGCCGTGAGCCGCACCTGTTGTATCCTGTCCTGGATAAGATGGGCTTTGCCTGGCGCACCCGTCCCGGTGGTGCTTCGCAATTCGAGATATTCATCTGGAAAAGGATCGACCGGGCGGCCGGTTCTGCCGTCGCACTGCGAACTGACTGATGAACCCGCCCAGTCTGTCCCTGGAGCAGGCACCGCCCATTCAGGTACCTTTCCGTTTCTTTCTGACCGCCCCGCTGTTCGCTCTCCTGTCCGCCTTGCTGCTCCTCGGCTATGGGCCTGAACTCCTGGTGAGCCGGTGGTTGCCCGTCACCCTGGCTTTTACCCACCTGTTGACCCTGGGTTTTCTGGGCCTGATCATGTGTGGCGCCATGCTGCAGATGCTGCCGGTACTTGCAGGGTCACCGGTTCCAGCGGTCAGCGGCGTAAGCATGCTGGTGCACCTCCTGCTGAGCATCGGCACCCTCGCAATGGGCGTGGGATTCATAAGCGGCACAGGTGTTTTGCTCAAGGCCGCGGTGATCTTGCTCGGTATGGGTTTTGCGGTGTTTGCGGGGGCGCTCGTCGTAGCACTGCTGAGGGTGAAGCTGCCGAATCCCACGGTGACGGGCATGCGCCTGGCCTTGGGTGCGCTGGTTGCAACGGTGGCCTTGGGGGTGATCCTGGGGTCCAACCTGGTCTGGCCCATTGGCTTGAGCCGTCCCTTGCTGTTCACGGATATCCACTTGCTCTGGGGAGTGCTGGGCTGGGTCGGACTGCTGGTGATCGGGGTTGCCTTCCAGGTGGTCCCCATGTTCCAGATGACCCCGGATTATCCGCAGTGGATGAGCCGCTTTCTGGTCCGGGTTCTGTTCCTTGGGCTTTGTGGGTGGACGCTTTTCCTGCTTGTCGACCCAGGTGGGGCCGTCGTCGAGGTGATTGGCAAACTATGGAGCCTTGCGCTGCTTGTCGGCTATGGGTTGTTCGCCCTGACCACCTTACAGCTCCAGCGCCGGCGTAAACGGCGCCTGCCGGATGTGACGCTGCTGTTCTGGCGGACCGGCATGTTATCGGTATTGGTCTGTCTGGCGCTCTGGGTGGCGGCCGGTGTATTTCCCCTGTGGGCTCGTAGTAGTACTTATCCCCTGTTGTTGGGAGCGGGGTTGTTGATAGGTTTCGCCTTCTCGGTCGTCAACGGAATGCTGTACAAGATCGTGCCGTTTCTCAGCTGGTATCACCTCCAGCATCGCAAGGTGACCCTGTTGGGCGGCGCCGGCACCAGGGTGCCGAATATGAAAGAATTCCTCCCCGACCATCTGGCCCGACGGCAACTCCGGGGGCACCTGGCCACCCTGTTTCTACTGGGTCCCGCCATCCTCTGGCCGGCGCTGTTCGCACGGCCGGCCGGGTTGGCGTTCGCACTTTCCTGTGTCTTGCTCATGTACAATCTGTTGCAGGCAGGTGCCCGATATCGCTCAGCCAGCCGCGCGCTGACGAAAGAGATCCAGGCCAATGTCTGACTATTGGAAAAAAATCGGGGTCGTTCTTTGCGTTCTGGGCACGTTTATGCTGTTGAGACCCGTTTCGGGGCAAGGCATCCTGCCGACCCTGGATCATAGCCATTACGGCACGAGGCCTTACCTGCAGGTTCAAGGATCGAGTCGGATTGCCCAAGACGCACCCGCCAACACCCGGGGAAAATCCTCGACCTATCCCTCTACGGAGATCGGTCCCGACGCGAAAAGCCAGGGCAAGGCCGCGCACGGGGAAGAGCGGGAATTTTCGATGTTTTGGATTATTGGGATCGTGATCAATCTTCTGGTTTTTGCGTTGTTCATTGTATGGGGCGTTGGGGAATGGCGGAAAACGAACAACCAGGGGCGTGAAAAATAATAATCAGGATAATGTTTTCAATTCGCATCTTGCCTCCATTATCGGTTCTCTGTCATATTGAATCTCCTTTTCATGTTGCCTCTCGCACCCAGCGGCCGTTATGAACATCGTTCCATTTTTACCACCTCTGCAGGCCGCGCTGAACATGACGGCAGCGGTTCTCGTTGGCGCAGCCTACTACCATATCCGCAAAGGCAACCGGAAGGCCCATCAGACCTGTATGATAGCGGCGTTGGCGGTTTCCGCTTTGTTCCTGGCATCCTATCTCTATTATCACACCGAGGTGGGTTATGTGCCGTTCACCGGACAGGGATTGATCCGTCCGTTCTATTTTTTCGTTCTTATCTCGCACATCCTGTTGGCGGCCTTGATTGTGCCGCTCATCCTGGTTACGGTTGGTTTCATGCTGAGACATCGGCATATGCAGCATCGGCGTCTTGCGCGATGGACATTGCCGATATGGATGTACGTTTCCGTGACAGGTGTGCTTATCTATCTCTTTGCGTTCCAGATTTATCCGCCCGATCAGTAAGCTCCGATGCTGAAATTAGTCATCTATACTATTGCAGGTCTGCTGCTCTATTGGGTCTCCGATTGGATATTGAATCAGATCGAGATCAGGCGGGGTGAGCGGTTTGCCAGCCGCACACTGATCTTTTTCGCGATCATATTGGTGCTCGCCGTCGGCGTCTTCAATCTGATTGAGTATCTTGGATTGGAGTAGACTCTCGGATCCGGGCCAGCCCATCATTCTCACCAGGCGGACAGAACCCAATGTAGGCTGGGGCTTGCCCCAGCTCTTTGTTTAGCAATCCACTACGCAGCATAGCTGGGGCCATATCCTTACCCATATGAGCTGGGGCAAGCCCCAGCCTACATTCGCAGTAGAGGGGGGGGGTGAGAGATCCGGGCTATTTCCGGCGGTTCCTGTTTTTCGGCCACATGGCCATGAAAACAACCACCAGAAAGAGTATGCCGCCGATGATGGCGATCAGGCCCCCCAAACCCATGAGCCCCATGCCCGCGATTTCCTGGATGCTGTCCAGTCCCTGAGCGCTCCCCGCCGTCTTGCGCTGCACGCCGTATCCTCCGGACCAGGCCAGACCAAGCACATGCAGCAATTGACCGGTCCCATAGATGACGGGTTGCAGGGTGGCCATTTTCCCGGCAGGTTTGTCGAAACCGAGCTGGGGCAGGAGCAGGTAGGTCAAACCCATGAATGCCAGCGTGACGGCAACGATGGAGCCGTGGTAGTGGGCGGGTACGGTGACGTCGCTGCCGCTGATCATATAGCCGATGATGCCGCCGGCGCCGAACAACAGGATCGAAAACAGCAGTGCATTCCTTTCGGGACGGAAATGCGGGGAGCCGCGTCCGGCACCGAGCATGCCAAAGACGATAATGATGGAAAATGGCAGGGCCGCGATGCCGCCCGCATATTTCATGAGTGAGGCAAAGGCCTGCACATTGTGAGGAGAATTCACCTCGTAAGCGAAATAAATTACAGGCGCCAGCAGGGTTGGGGCCGCCCCCAGGACAAACAGAATCAGCGCCACCCGTGGCTGGACTCTCGCCGCAAAGCCGGCGACGGCCGCCAGCCATAGCCAGGCCACGAGCATCAATTGGGTGTGGGTGAATTGAAGTACATGACCGCCGCCCCAGAACAGGAGTTCATAGTAGTATTCGCCGACGATCGCTTGCGGAATGCCGAGGTAGGACCAGATAAGAGCGAGGATGGCGACAGCCCCCGTAATCAGGCCGGTGAACAGCCCGAATCGAAGCGCTCCCTCGCCGCTGATGGCCCTGCCCACCGGGCGGGAAAACAGCAGTCCCCTTATCACAAGCAAGGCAAACCCCAGGAAAAACATCCCCAGACCGAGGAAGAAGACAGGATCCCGCAGGACAGGGACATAGTTGTTCATGAGCGGGGCGCCTGCCCCTAGAAAGGGTGCAACGACGATGACCAGGGTGCCGGCTGTGCACAGATACAGTGCACCCCAACCGCAGGCGGCGCAGCGCTCCGTGCTGTTGAGACTCCAGAGCAGCCCCGCGAAGGCCAGAAACCAGACCAGCACCGTGAGGTCCACGTGTACCACCAGGGCGGTGTGGAAGAAATCCACCCAGGGAAAAATCTCCTGAATCCCCGGCGTCCTGGAGAGTACGACCAAGATGGTGAACATCCCCGCCACGACGAGGGAACCCACGGCCAGCAACAGCCAGCCAATGGCCAGTCGCCGTGTCCCACCGACCGGGATCTTGAGGGCGAAGGTATCGCTGCTCAGCAGTTCGGTAGAGCTTGTGTCTTGCATGTTTAAGGGCTTGAGGTTTGGCGGAGCTTATGTAGTTGCTTAGCGTTTCGAAACTCCCTCTCCCACCGGGAGAGGGTTGGGGTGAGGGGGTCTAATGAAGAATTAGCTAATTGATTTTATTTCCCCTCATCCTAACCTTCTCCCTGAGGGAGAAGGGACTTATAGTGTTTCCGGCCGGGCACTATCTAATGATAAATTTACCCATGTCTTTTTTGAAATCGACGACCAGCAGTTGTGCCGGTTCCAGTTCGACCGTCTGTTCATGGGTATAGGTGGGGCCCTGGATGCGCACATTATCGTTCATCCGGACCCGCAAGTCGTGTTTCCCGGCCGGTATTTTGACCTTGCGGTAGACATCGACCCCCTGGTCCTCGTACAACCCCGGGGCCCTGGCTGTCTCGCTGATAACCAACTCGTTATCCAGGAAAAGCTCTACCTTGACGGGTGAGCGCTCCCTCGGGCAATCCATGGGTATCCGCATGTTGGGGGGGAGTTTCGCCAACTCCTCTTGACTCAGCCGGCGGCATTCTTCGCGGCGCTCGCCGGCGTGGGAAAAAGCCAGGGCGATGACCGCCTGATCCTCAGCCAGTTGACGGTAAGGGGGAGACGTGGAGAAATACCACACCAGGGCCATGAAGACGGCATAGTTGAGCGCCTGAAGGACAAAGCGTATTGCCTTAGGCATGCCCCGCCTCCTTGTGGGCCGAACCGGTCTCCTCCCGTTTCAGCGTTGCAATGGTGTGTTGAAAGGCGGCGAGTTCCCGATGCAGCTTCTTGCCATCGGTTACCGCCGCCCGGGAAACGACTATGCGGGTGCGGTCGGCACGGCTGCGAAGTATCGGTTTGCGGTCACCTTCGAAGCGTTTATCCATCCAGACATTGCCGTAGCGGAAGTAACAGTCGCCGGTGCGGCACCCCACGATGAATACGCCGTCGGCCCCGTTTTTTAAGGCATATTCCACCAGGGTGGGTGGCATCTGGCCGGTGCAGAACAAACTCAGAACGGCCAGGTTTGGCGCCTTCAGCGCTGGAATGTCAAAGGCGTGGTCGCAGCCGAAGACCATGATCCTTACGTCACCCTCGACTTCGGCGAGGGCGGTGCGGGTGCGAGCGCGGACCTCGTCGATGGGGAACTGGGGCATGTCGATCCCGGTCTCCAGCCGCTTCTTGGCGAGCCGGAAGGGGTTGGATGAATGGCAGGAGCCCACACAGATCCCGCAGGCTGCACACAGATCGGGTGTTACCGTCACTTCGTATTCCCAGCGTGCGTCGTCGGTGCGGGCCTGTACATTGATGGCATCGAAGGGACAGTCATCCGCGCATTGTCCGCAACCGTTGCACTGATCGAGGTGGACTTCAGCCGCCCGACCGGTCTTTTTCGGCGGCAGCCAGGGCATGATCATCAGCAGAAAGGTGATACCGAGGGTCAACAGCCAGGTCTGACCCGCCGTCCAGTAGTCGAGCAGTGGATAGATGTTGAGATAGAACCAGTCCAGGTTCAACACCGCCGGGACCCGGGTCAGGTCAGCCGGCCCGTGGCTCACCGCCGGGCTCACCAGCGACAGCGCAAGCAGGGCCAGGAAAGTGCCGATAGCGAGGCCCCTGGGCGGGCTGATCTCCACGTGGGAGAGGCGTTTGACGTGGATCCAGAGCGCAAAGATCAATAACACCGGCTGTCCCAAAAGGTGCAGGAAGCCCATCAGGATAAAAAACCGGTCCGTCAGTTGCCCTTCCAGGAAATTGCGTGCCATGGATCCGGAAACGATAGGCAGGGCATCCATGAGTCGGGAAGAGAGCACGGCGACATAAAGGCCCAGCTCATCCCATACCAGCCAGTAGCCGGTACCGCCCAGCGTGATCACGAACCACAGGTTCGGCACACCGGTCACCCAGGAAAACCAGCGGAAACCCCGGTAGCGGTCAAGCGCAAATTCCCTGAATACATGCATCAGGATGGTGATCACGGCGGCGTCAGACGCATAGCGGTGCAGGCTGCGCATGATGCCGCCAAGGTACCACTGCTCGTGGGTCAGATATTCCACCGAGGCATAGGCGCCCCTGAGGCTGATGTCGAAGAATACGAACAGGTAGATG
>JAUXGQ010000258.1 GCA_030621975.1 Gammaproteobacteria bacterium
CCGGTTGCTCCGTCTCCGCGCCCCGCACCAGACCGGAATAGCTGGATAGCCGCCAGGCTGCATCGATCTCGGTACTAAACACCACCGCTGACAGCCGTTCGCGGTCTACCTCTGGTCCACCCCAACGCCCCCCCGTTGTCTCTGGGAGGTCGAGGGTTGCGACACAGGCCGGCGCCTTTCGCGCCAATGCCTCCAGATCGGCACGAATGGCCTCTTCCGACATTTCCTGCATGCGGCTTCCTGGGACTTCGCTGTTCGGGTCTCGGTGCAGCAGGTAGGCCAGGGCGGAACCCTGCGCCCCGTTCACTCGTCCCCAGCAAAGCACGCAGAGTTTGGCCGCCCGCGTCACGGCCACATAGAGCAGGCGCAGTCGCTCGGCGAGTTTTTCGATACTCTCCAGTTCACGGTGATGATCCCGGTCGGCCGAGCCCAAATCCAGACAGGCGGCCCGGTCGGCTTCGTCGTGGAAAAAAGGGGGCGGCGGTTTCTTGGGGTTGAAGTAGCTCCAGGGAAAGGGGATGAAAACCAGCGGATATTCCAGTCCCTTGCTTTTGTGCATGGTTACCACCTTGACCAAGCCCTCGTCGCTTTCCAGGCGCAATTGCCAGGCCTCGTCACGCTCGTCCCCCACCCGTTGTTCGGCGAACCAGCGCAATAGTCCGTCTATACCCGGATGTTCACGGGAGCTGACCTGCAGCAGTTCCACCAGTTGCAGAAGATTGGTCAGCCGCCGCTCGCCGTCCGGGCGCTGTAGCAATCGAGCGGCAACCCCCTCCGACTCGATCATCTCCTGCAGCGCCACCATGAAACCCTGCACCTGCCAAAGATCCCGATAGTTCTGGAAGCGGGCCAGCAGCTGTTCCCAAGCGATCTCGTCCTGGGCCAGGGCCTCCAGTTCCTCGGCGCTCCGGCCCAGCAGTCCCGTGGCCAGGGCGGCCCGCACCCGGCCCTCGTCGTTGAGCTCACCCAGCGCCTCGAGCACTGCGACCAACTCCTCTGCATCCTCGCTCTCGAAAACGCTGTCCTGACTTAGGGTGACGCTGCTCACCCCGCAGGCGCGAAGCGCAGTCTGTACCAGATCCCCCTCGCGATGAGTTCGCACCAGCAACGCGATGTCCTTGGGGAGGAGCACTCGGTCACCCAAGTACGCCTGCCCGGTATCAGCGCGGCTCAAGAGCCCGGCTATGTACTCGGCACAAGCCCTTGCGGCCTCTCCTTCAGCGGCTTCCTTACGGATGAAACCGGGAGGCCGCTTGGTCTGGTTATCCTCATTAACCTTGAATATCCAGAATTGCAGGGGCACTGGTTCTTTTCCGTCCACGCGGAGATTCTCGTTGTCCGCGTTTGCCGACGGTTCAACGGCGCGAAACTGAATGTATGGTTCATAAATGAAAGGACTTTGCGCATTAGTGAACAGAGTATTGACACCCTCGATAAGGCGAGAACTGGAACGCCAGTTCACGCCCAAGGTATACGACTCACCCTCCGGCTCGCTATCTTCCCTGGCCTGAATATAGGTGAAGATGTCCGCCCCGCGGAAGGCGTATATGGCCTGCTTGGGGTCGCCTATCAGAAACAGGCCGCAGTCGGGCTGGTCAGCGTGGACGCGACGGAATATTCGATACTGCTGTGGGTCGGTGTCCTGGAACTCGTCGATCAAGGCCACGGGGAAACGCTGCCGAATGGTGGCGGCCAGCGTATCTCCACCCTCTCCCGCCAAGGCTTGGTCCAAGCGGCGCAGCAGGTCGTCGAAGTACAGCAGCCCTTCATCCCGCTTGCGCCGATCCAATGCCTCGCGCACAAAGGTGCGGGCCGAGTTCAGGAACCAGGCCTGGGCGACCGCATCGGTTTCGGACGACA
Source organism: Gammaproteobacteria bacterium (assembly GCA_030621975.1). Taxonomy (GTDB): domain Bacteria; phylum Pseudomonadota; class Gammaproteobacteria; order Chromatiales; family Chromatiaceae; genus JAUXGQ01. The sequence continues at coordinate 1,861 of JAUXGQ010000258.1, forward strand.
GCGCCTTTAGACGTCCGCATAGATCGAAGACGGGATGGGTAGGCGTATTCTGGCCGGGCTTGGTACCTTTCTCCTCCAACATGGCCGGCGTGAGGCGATCGATGCCCGCGGGGAACGCCGGCAATAGCGCCTCCTTAGCCCCAAGTGCCTCAGCGGCTAGAAGAGCCTCAGCGACCTTGTTCTTGTTGTATGAACGGCGATTGATCACGGGACTGCTTTCCAGGATCGAGCGGACTTCATCCCCCTGTGTCCGCCAGGTTTCCTTGAATTGACCGAACACATCATTCAATTCCCGCCTTGCCCGATCGACGCTCGCCTCGTCAACATCTGGAATCACCCTGAGGTCGTCCAGCGACAAGGTATCCTTCAGATCGTGCAGCAAGGCCTGCGGCGTCTTCCATTGCTCGCGCACCCATCGAACCTGTTGGTGATCGGCCCGGGCAACCCGACTACGCCAGAAGTCCGCGATTGCTATGGTCCGTAGCCTGCTCTCGTCGGTGAGGAACTCGACCTCGAAGGCCGCGCCGCTCTCGAAGGCGTTGTCCTGAAGCATGCGCTGGCAGAAACCGTGGATGGTGTATATGGCCGCCTCGTCCATGCGGGTCAGTGCATCGGTCAGTGCGGTGCACGCCGCTCTCCGATCCGGCAGGGCGGACAGCAGATCGGCCAAGGTCGGATCCTTGGCGCGCCGGGCGTCGATATCCGCCTGGAGCCATTCCAGGGCTTGGGCCACGCGACGGCGGATGCGGTCGCGCAACTCATCCGTGGCCGCCTGGGTGAAGGTCACCACCAGGATCTGATCCACCTCCAGCCCCCGCTCCAACAGCAAACGCAGGTAGAGGGTCGAGATGGTGTAGGTCTTACCGGTGCCAGCACTGGCTTCGATCAGGGCCAGCCCCTGCAGGGGGATGCGCAAGGGGTCCAGGGGCTTCATGGCAGCTCCTTTTCGGCTTTCACGGTTTCACTATGGTCGAGCAACGGCTGCAGGATGCACCGGGCCTTAGCCTCGAACGCCGCACCTATGGGCTCGCGGCCGCGGAAAGCGATACGCACCGCAATGTCGTCGGCTTCACGAAAGCGATTGAACTCATCGGACCAGGCTTTGTGGAAGCCGTAGCCGTACTCCTCTTTCTCTACCCAGGCCAGTGCGCTTTCGGGAAAGAAGGCCAAGGGTGTACACAGACCCTGCCAGCGCAGATCCAACAGCTCTTGAAGCAGCCCCCTAGCATCCTCCACGGGCGCCAGATGCTGCGTATAGTCTTCCGCGACATACAGGCTGACCGGTTCCACCCCCTGAAGCGTCAGGGCATTGAGAACCAGGTGCCTTACCCAGGTCGCCAGTCGGTCTTTCGCCTTCAACTTGCCGAAACGGTAGTCCAGCAGACCGCTTGGACGCAGATTGCGCATCTGCCCTTGAAGCCGGAATCCACCTAGGACAAGATCCACTTCCAGGGGCTCAAGCGGCTCATCGGCCCGTTGCGCCAGTCGCTGCAGGAATGGAACGGCTGCTTCCAGTTGCTCCTCGAGTAGCAATTCTCCCGGTGCACCGTGGGGTAACACCCCTTCGCCCCGCAGCCGGGTCAGGATCGCTTTTTCATCGCGGCCGGCCAGACACTGGTTCAACAGGGACTGGCGCAACTGGTAACGCTCTAGGCCCTCGGCGTCGAAGGGCTCGGTATCTTCCGGGATTTCATCCTCATCCGGCAACCGCAGGCCCAGCCGCTGGGTGAGAAAGTATTTCGATGGATTGCGCAGAAATTGGATCAGTTCCTCGATGTCGAGGGTTTTCCGCGTCTCGTCCGGCGGTCCCAATTCAGCGGCAGCGAAGGCGGAAATCGCAGTTCCAGGCCCGGTGCGGGCAGCGTCTGCCCAGGTCTGGGTATAGCTGAACAGCCGCCCGTCCGAGCCGTCGAAATAAGTGCGGCTGAAGGGCTGCAGGGGGTGGCGGATCACCAGACGCTTTTCCAGTTGCCGACCGTCTTCCGAGGCGTAGCCCTGTTCGAGGTAATCGAGTAGTTCGCTCGCCACCACCGACGGCACCTTGATGCTGTTGTCGCGCACGTCGTTGCCTACGTAACTCACGTACAGAACATCGCGGGCAGACAGAACGGCCTCCAGAAACAGATATCGGTCGTCGCGACGGCGGGAACGGTCGCCCCGCCTCGGCGCTTGAGCCATGAGGTCGAAGGACAGGGGTCTCTGGTTGCGAGGGAAGTCCTCCCCGTTCATGCCGATGAGGCACACCACTCGGAACGGGATGCTGCGCATAGGGACCATATTGCAAAAGGTGACCCGCCCGGTAAGAAATCGGTGGGCCCCGCGGGTATCCTCGAGTACCCCTTCAAGCAGGGAGCGGATTACGTCCAGGGACAAGGCTCTCTCGAAACCTGTCGCCTGGGCCAGGGACACCATGGCATCCAGTCGGTCTCGAAGTCCCTGCACCAGCAGCTCCTCGTCCTCGTCCGGTGAGAAAATTGCGGCCACTAGTTCGTTGATGGCTGCGCGCCAATCGTCA
>JAUXGQ010000017.1 GCA_030621975.1 Gammaproteobacteria bacterium
GCAGGCCGAGGAGCAGCGCAGCAGGTTCGGAGGCGCCGTCGCGGTGATCGTCGACGAATCCCGTTGGCCCGAGCGTGACGCCTTTTACCGGGAACTGGAGAAGACGCGGCAAGGGATGCTCGAGTATATCCCGGCGTTGGCTCGCATCGCCGGAATCAGTCGCGCGGCTGATGCGGAAAAGGCGGGGTAAAGACCATGGCCAAACTCGACAGCTATCGGCCGACCTTGACCATCCGCGTACTGTGGCTGGCAGACCCTGTCCCGGACCCGGCGGACCCGTCCAAGACCCTTCCGGGCCCCCTCGACCGGCTGGCCGAATCGCTGTACAGCGTCTTCAACCGCACTACCGAAAATCCCCTGGACCGGGGGATGGGGATTCCGGTCTTCTTCCACTCGAAGCGGCCACCCGAACGATCGCTCCTGAAGCAGAGCCGGCACACCATCCTGGTTGCGCTGGTGGACGACCGCATGGTCATAGATTCGACCTGGAACAAGGGCTTGACGGTGTTGGGGAAGGCAGTGAGCAAGGCCGGCGGTCGACACCGCCTCTATCCCGTCTCCCTGAGCCCGAACGCCTTCAACATCGGCCCGACAGTGGCGGTGACGAACTTCATCCGTCTCCACAAGCTACCGACCGCGGAGCACGCCGCGCGACTCTCGAGCACCCTGACCCACGAGCTGTGCCGCCTGCTGCTGGCCGGCGAACGCTCCGAACCGGGGGCCGTGCCCGCCCACACCCGGCTGAGCCCCGCACCGGTGATGCTGTTTCTCAGCCACGCCAAGGCCGACGGCGAGGAACTGGCCGAGGCCCTGCGGGACCACATCGAGACCACCAGCGCGGTGCAGAGCTTTTTCGATACCAACGATATCGCCCCCGGCTTCGACTTTCGAAAGGAGCTGGAAGGCAATATCGAACGCAGCGTGCTGGTGGTGCTGCAGACCGACCGCTATGCCTCGCGCACCTGGTGCCGCCGCGAAGTGCTCTGGGCCAAGCGCAAGGGCTGCCCGCTGGTGGTGGTCAATGCCGTTCAAGACCGGGAGGAGAGGGGCTTCCCCTATCTGGGCAATGCCCCCTCGCTTCGGGTGGATGGCACCGACCTCGGCTGGTGCGCCCGGGTGGTGGGGTTGGCGCTGAGGGAGATGCTCCGGCATAGTTGGTTCCGTGCCAATCTGGCCGATCTGGAGCGGGTCGGACTGGTACCTCCGGGAATGGAGCCCAGTCCCAATCCGCCGGAGATCCTGACCCTGCTGGCTCGCCAGGGGAAAGCCCCGGTAGCCTGCCTGGTCTACCCGGACCCACCCCTGGGCGCCGAAGAGCGTGTGCTCCTGTCACAAGCAGCTCCCGGCATGACCTTCACCACCCCCATCAGCAGTGCCGGCCAGAACCCCCAGGGAGGGGAAGCGCTACCCCTGAAGGAACTCCAGGTCGGCCTCTCCATCTCCAACAGTCCGGACCTGGCCGACATGGGGCTGGGTCCATCGCACCTCCAGGACGCCATGCTGGAGCTTGCACGCTACCTGCTCGTCCAAGGCGCCAGACTCGCCTACGGAGGCGACCTTCGCCCGGGAGGCTTCACCGAGCAACTGCTGGAGCTGGTCTGGGCCTATGACAGTCAGAAGCGTGAAGATGAGCTGATCGTCTCCCCAGCGCTACGGGCCGACCTGGCCAGCCAGCGGCTGGCCAACTACGTCGCCTGGCCCATCCATCTGAACTACTCCAAGGCCATCCTTGCCCAGCATCATCTACAGGGCGTCTTCAAGTTCATCGACCCGCCCGAAGACCTGAAGCTGAGCGAGGCCCAGCAGGCAGAAAAGGTGCCGCCGGATACTCCCGAGCACCGCTACTGGTGGTTCCGCAGCCTGACCGCCATGCGCGAGCAGATGGCGAACGACATCGACGCGCGGGTGGTACTGGGCGGGCAGATCCGCGGCTATGCCGGTGGCATTCCGGGACTGGTCGAAGAAGTCCTGTTGGCCCTGCGCCGCTCTCAGCCGGTGTTTTTGCTTGGTGGGATGGGGGGGTGTACGCGGGTGATTATCGATGCCATTGAAGGCCGTCGGCCCAGGGAGCTGACTGTCGAATATCAGAGAGAAATAGTTGGTTATTCCGAGTTTCTGGACTATTCTAGGCAGCGACCGGATGCCGTCGGGATCGATTACGAGGCCATGGTCGACGAGCTGCGACAGGCGGGTGTCGCGGGTCTGAACAACGGGCTGAGTGACGCCGAGAACCGTGAATTGTTCGAGACACCGCATGTTCCGGTGATGGTGTGTTTGGTTTTGAAGGGGTTGGGGGTGTGCTAGGGCCATTAGTCTCTTCGGGAGGGGACGCAGAGATTATGCCAAGGTCCTTTACATTCGTGGCCGACACAAGGAATCACCCATGAATAACGACCTCGACTACGACGTTTTCATCAGCTACGCCCGCAAGGACAACGAGACCGCCAGCGGACCGGAAGGCGGTTGGATCAGCATGTTGCACCGTGCCCTGGAGGTGCGGCTGAACCAACTCCTGACCGAGGACTCGCGCATCTGGCGCGACCCGCGCCTGCGCGGCAACGACGTACTCCAGGACGAACTCATGGCGACCGTGGCCAGGACTGCGGTGCTGGTCACTATCCTCTCACCCCGCTACCTCGGCTCGGACTGGTGCAGCGATGAGCTGAGTACCTTCACTGTCGCCGCCAACGACAGCGGTCTGGCACCCGGCAACAAATCCCGAATCTTCAAGGTAATCAAGACACCGGTTGCTCTGGAGGAACAGCCGAAACCCCTGCAAGACTTGCTGGGATATCCCTTCTACAGCGAAGACCCGGAAAAAAAACGCCCGCGCGAGTTCTACCCGGATTGGGGGCCGCAGGCACGTGAGGAGGCAGCGACCAGGCTCGACGACCTGGCCCATGAAATCCGCGAACTGTTGTCGGTACTCAAGCCGGGGCACCAGGCGGCACAGGCCTCGGACAAAGGCAAGATCTACTTGGCCCTGACCACCTCCGACCAGAGCAACGAACGCGACAAGCTGGTGCGAGAGCTAAAAGACCGTGGTTACCAGGTCGTGCCCGATCAACACCTGCCCCAGACCGGCCCGGAACTCGAGACCGCGGTCGACCAGGCGCTGGAAGGCGCCATTCTGTCACTGCACCTGATAGGCGAGCCCTACGGGCTGGTGCCGGAGGGTAGCGAATACTCCATTGCTGAACTCCAGGTGAATCTGGCCGCGCGCTACAGTACTGCCCAGCCACGATTCGGCCAGATCATCTGGCTCCCGGCCGGGATCGAGGCCACGGAGTCACGCCAGCAGGATTTCATCGAGCGGTTACGCAACGAACTCGACCTGCAGGACGACACTGACGACTTGCTGGAAACCCCGTTTCACGAGTTTCAGACCGAGGTCAATAGCCGGCTCGACGACATCGAGAGCAGGCAGCAGGCCGCTGACAACCCGTTGCAACAGCCCGGTGCCCCGGTCGATGACGGCCTCACCCGCATCTACCTGCTCTACGAGCAACGCGACAAAGACGCCATAAAGCCCATTAGAAAGTATCTGTTCGAGTTGGGTAACGAGGTAGAAAGGCCCATCTTCGATGGCGATGAAGCCGCGATCGCCGAGGCTCATCGCGATCGATTGCAGCACTGTGACGCGGTGCTCCTCTATTGGGGCGAGGGGAGTGAGGCATGGTTGGACATTAAACGGAGGGACCTCAAAAAGGCTCTGGGCGACCGGGACGGGCGTGGATTTTCGAGCACAGCGATCTATATCGCCGGCCCTGGAACCGACGACAAGGAAGAGTTCATGACCCGAGAAACCATGGTCATCACCGCCACCGACGACGACTTCGATCCCGCCAGCCTGGACGACTTCCTCGTCCCGCTCGCGAACGACAACGGGGGCGACGCCAATGGCTGAATCCCGCGACAATCCGTTTCCCGGCCTGCGCCCGTTCGAACAGAATGAGGACTACCTGTTTTTTGGCCGCGAGGTGCAGACCAGGGAACTGCTGCGCCGCCTGCGCCTGACCCGATTTCTGGCCGTGGTCGGTACCTCCGGCAGCGGTAAATCCTCGCTGGTCAAGGCCGGCCTGCTGCCGGCCCTGCACGGTGGTATGATGAGTGGCAGCGCCGCAAATTGGCGCATGGCTGTGATGCGCCCGGGTGGCGACCCTATCGCGGCTTTGGCCGAGGCCTTGGTGTCTCCACGGGTCCTGGGAAAGGAGTGGGACGAGCAGGAGGCAGCGATCCAGACCAGCATTTTGCGCACCACGCTACGGCGCGGCTCGCGTGGTCTGGTCGACGCGGTTGCCCAACGGCGGCTACCGCCCGGTGATCGGCTGCTGTTGGTGGTCGATCAGTTCGAGGAACTGTTCCGTTTTCGCGCCGACGGCGCCACCGAGGTGGACGTGGACGCCACCGCCTTCGTGCGCCTTTTGCTGGCGGCCAGCCGTACCGATGATGCCACCGGCGACGGCACCAACGGGCCGGAGATCTACATCGTCATCACCATGCGCTCCGACTTCCTCGGTGACTGCGCCCAGTTCCGCGACCTGCCGGAGTCGATCAACGACGGGCAATACCTGATCCCGCGCCTGACCCGCGAGGAACGCCGCAAGGCCATCACCGGCCCGGCCGCGGTCGGTGGCGCCCGGATCGCCTCGCGGCTGGTGCGCCGGCTGCTCAACGATGTCGGCGATAACCCTGATCAGCTCCCGATCCTGCAACACGCACTGATGCGGACCTGGGACCACGCCATCGGCACCAACAACGCCGATACACTGGACCTGCCCGACTACGACGACGTCGGCGGCATGGCCAGCGCCCTATCCATCCATGCCGACAAGGTCTATCGGTCCCTCCCCGACGAACATGCCCGCGCACTGGCCGAAAAGCTGTTCAAGGCCATCACCGAAAAGGGCCTGGACAATCGCAGTCGCCGGCGACCCTGCCGACTGGCCGACCTGTGCCGGGCCACCGCGGCAACCCCGGAGGAACTCTGCAAAATCATTGAGGCCTTCCGTCAGCCCGGTCGCACCTTCCTGATGCCGCCCCACGGGACCGCGATTGACGAACACGCCGTCATCGACATCTCTCATGAGAGTTTGATGCGGATATGGGCGCGACTGAAAAAATGGGTCGATCAGGAGGCCGAGTCGGCCAGGGGTTATCGGCGATTGCTGGAAGCCGCCAGGGAGCACAACAAAGGCAAAGGCGACCTGTGGCCGAAGACCAATCTGGCGCAGGGCCTGAAGTGGGAACAAGAGAACGAACCCGTTTCCGGCTGGGCGGGGCGCTATGGAAATGACGGGGATTTTGAACTCGCGATGCGGTTCCTGAGAGACAGCGAGACCAGGCAGCGCGAGCAGGAGCGTGAGGAAGAGCAACGGCGGGGGCAAAAACTGCGTTTCCACCGGCGGGTCACCGGGGCCGTAGTCGCGATAATGGTGGCGATAGCGGGGCTTGCCGGGTATGCGTTTGTGCAGAAAAATCAGGCCGACGCGCGATATGCCCAAGCCGAAGCCAGTCTCTTGTGGAGTAACCTGGTTTTTCGGGACAGGCAAATTTCACCGATCGAAAAAGAAACCCTTTGGCGGCTGATCGCATCCGGACGAAAGGTAAAAGATGTCTTTGTGGCACAGCTTTTGGAACGGGAGACGCTGAGCCAACGCTATGCGCGAGCTGCTCGTCCGCTCACCCGTGCCCTTGTGGGCCTGGACACCGATTACCGGCAGCGGCTGATCGATACCTATCTACGGCCGCGCGACAATCCGGGCAAGTTTACCCGGACGACCTTGGGTGCGGGCCTGCTGACCGCCGAACTGGAGGCGACAGAGGGTATCGATGCCCTGCTCGAGGCCATCATGGGCACCACGGTCGACGTTCAGCTCACTGTGCTGGGCGAGGGCTTGCAACGAATCGCGGGCCAACTCGCTGAACCCCAGACCGCAACGCTTGCCAAGGATCTGCTCCAGGCCATCGTCGGGCCCAACGAAGGCCGTCAGATCTCGTGGCTGGGTAAGGGCCTGAATGTGGCTGCCGGCAGGCTTACCGGCCCTGAAGCGGCACGCCTTGCCAATCGCCTGATCCCAGCCATCCAGGGGACCAAAGACCACCAAAAGCTCTCCGCACTAGGCGGGGGCTTGAAAGTGGCAGTTGACCAGCTCACCGATACCCAGCCGGCATTGCTGGCGGGTCTCCTGGTCCAAGCCATCCGGGATAGCGAGAATTCCACGCAGCTCTCCGTTCTGGGTGATGGTTTGGAAGTGGTCGCGAGCAAGCTAACCGATACGCAGCCTGTGGCACTGATCGAGGAGTTGGTGGAGGCTATCCTGGGAGCCGAGAACGAATATCAGCTGTCGGCGCTGGACGAGGGTCTGAAAGCGGCTGTGGGTAAGCCGTCCAGTATTCAGGCTGCAGCGATTGTGGATGTCCTGGTCCTCGCTATTCCCTGGTCCACAAACAGCAATCAACTCTCAGCGCTGGGTGAAGGTTTGAAACTGGCTGCCGCGGGCGGGCTCGCCGACCCCAAGGCGACTGAGCTCGCCAAAGGGCTGGTCGAGGCCATCCAGGCCGCCGAGTACCCGAGTCAGATTGCAGCGTTCTACGGGGGGCTGGCGGCACTGCCGGGCAGGCCCACAGACGCCCAGGCCGCAACAATCGCTGCAGCCCTGATTCCTGCGATGGTGGTGGTAAATTATTATGGTCCGCTACGAGCAGGACTGGCCGAGGGCTTCGAACAGGGGGTGGGTAAGCTCACACCGGCCCAAGCAGCGCCGCTTGCTACGATCCTGGTCCAGGCCATCCGGTGTATCGAGGATTACTCTCAGCTTTCTGGGCTGGGTAGTGCCTTGGAAGTGGTGGCTAAAAGGCTTACTGGGCTCCAGGCCGGGACACTGGTCGAGGCCCTTGGGCAGCCCACGACCTCAGGGCAGCGCTCTGAACTGAACCGGGGTTTGGCAGCACTGCGCGGAGAGCTCACGGATGCCCAGGCAATAGCGGTCACCGCGACCCTGGTTAAGGCGATCCTGAAGAGCAAACCCGACGGTCTGCCCCGCGAGCTGGGTGAGAGCCTGGAACTGGTGGCAGGCAAGCTCACCGATACCCAGGCAATAGCGGTTACCGAGAACCTGGTCCGGGACATTCGCAGTACCAAGGATTCCGAAAAGCTCGATGTGCTGTATCGGGGATTGGCTGCGCTGCCGGGCGAGCTCACCGATACCCAGGCGTCGCTTGCCGGTGCCCTGGTTACGGAGATTTTGAACACTACGCCCTACGACTACATTCAGGGCTACGGTGTGGCTGACAAGCAGACAGCCCGTCTAAAAGTGGTGGCAGGAAAGCTTACCACCTCCCAGGCAGCATTCTTTGCCGATCAGTTGGTTGAAGATATGTGGGATAACAGGAACGAAAGACAGCTCGCGGTGCTGGGCGAGGGTTTGGAAGTGACCGCAGGTAGGCTGGACGATACCAAGGCAGTGTTGTTTGCCGGGGCCCAGGTGCAACGGGTTATCCGGATCCGGGTGACCACGGACCCATACAAATTCCTTGCCGCATCCCAGAGCTTGATACCGGCGATGGGCAAGCTTATTGCTAGCCACCAGGCGACACCAATTGTCAAGCCATTGATCCAGGCCATCCTGGATGTCACAGACCCCTATCAGCGCGACTACCTGTCAGCGATTTTGACACAGCTCTCCGATAAGCAGGCGCCGCTTGCGGATGCCTTGATCCAGGTGATTCAGGAGATAGAGGATGACCAACAGCCTGCATGGCTATACCAGCGTCTGGCCAATCTACCGGGTCCATTCAGCGACATCCAAGCGACTGCGGCTACCGTCGTATTTGTTCAGGCTATCCGGGCGACCAAGGACGACAGCCAGCGCGCCGAACTGGGGTGGAGCTTGAAGACGATAGCGGACAAGCTCACGGACACCCAGGCGCCACGGGCTGCCGAGGTCATAGGTCGGGCCGTTCTGGAGACCGCGGATCTGGAGACCGCGGAGTATGGTCGGCTCGCCGCGCTGAGCCAGGGGTTGGCGGCGCTGCCTGGTCAACTCCCTGACCACCAAGTGACGGCGGTTAGCGTAGCGCTTTTTCGAGCCATCCAAGGGACCGAAGCCGAAGACCATAATCAGCTCGCCGCGCTAGCCCAAGGCTTGGTTGCGCTGCCTGGTCGACTCACCGCCCCCCAGGCGACAGAGGTTGCCGCGACCCTGGTCGAGGCCATTGTGGGGGCCGAGAATGGGTGGGGTTCGTTCTCCGCGCTGGAAGAGGGCCTGAAACTGACCGTGGGGAAGCTAACCAAACCCCAGGCGGCAGCGCTTGCCAAGGATCTGGTCGAGGCCATTGTGGGGGCCGAGAATCGGTGGAGTTCATCACTCTCCGCGCTGGAGGAGGGCCTGAAACTGACCGTGGGGAAGCTAACCAAGCCCCAGGCGCTGGCGCTTGCCAAGGATCTGGTCAAGGCTGTTCTGGGGACTAGCGAATCGAGTCAGCTCTCCGCGCTGGAAGAGGGCCTGAAACTGGCCGTGCACAAGCTAACCAAACCCCAGGCCGCTGCGTTTGCCGAGACCCTGGTCCAGGCCATGCGGAAAACGACCGACGAAGGTCAGTTCTCCACGCTGGCCACAGGTGCCGGGGGACTGCTGACCGACAGCCAGGCGCGATCGCTTGTGGAGGTCTGGTTGCGGGCCGTTCAAGGGGCTGTGGATGTCAACCAGATTTCCGCACTGAGCAGGCGCCTGGCAGCGTTGCCGGACCAGCTCACCGACAGCGAGAAGACATTGCTTGTCGATGCGCTGCTCCAGGCCACCCAGCACGCACCCGATAACCGTGATCTGCGGCAGGACCTGAAAGTCGCCCTGGAGCAACTCGGGAGTACCGAAAGTGACAATATTGCTTTTCTCTTGGAGGCCCTGAAAGCGCCCACGATAGAGGAAAACCTGGAAGCCATGCTACTGACATCGCTACGCAAGCAACTCGCTGCGGACGGTTCCGCCGAACCCGATATCTGGACACTGGTGCGCATGGCCCGGTTACGCTATCCGGGGATCGATCTATCGGGCCGTTCCTATCTCGCGGCCATGGTAGTGCATGCTAAGGGTCTGGCGACCAAGGGTAAGATAGATCAGGCACTCAGCATCCTTGCCGAGGCACAGGGTCTCGCTCCAAGACTCAAGATCTATGCCGGAGAGTGGAATACGCTGTGTTGGAATGGTTCGCTATGGGGACAGGCCGCCGCGGTACTCCATGCCTGCCGGAAAGCCGTCGAAATGGCGCCGGGTAACGGGGGTATTTTAGATAGTCGGGGGTTGGCCCGCGCGCTGACCGGTAACCGCAAGGGCGCGATAGCCGATTTTAAGGCCTATCGGGCTTGGGGCGAGAAAAAAGGGAAATCACAGGAAAGCTTGAATCTGCGCCGAGACTGGATCGTAGCGCTTGAAAAGGGCGATGACCCGTTCCCTCCGACGGTCCTGCAGGAATTACGGAATTGATAAATTAAAGGGGCCGGTGAAAAACGTGAATGCTAGGTATTATCAGTTGTCACCGCCCCCTTAGCTGCCTTCGTGACGCTGTGAATAGAGGAGTGGCATTGAGCTCTGATCGGTTTAAGGATGAAATAGGGAGATAGGGGCCTGCTAGATGCTTATCAGGCCTGCGTTATTGTATTAATGTAGCTGTTGAGCTTATCTTGGCAAACGGGTCAGGCTTCGTTTATTCGCTATTTGTCGCTCAATGCTCGAATACCCTCAAACCGTGTTGCCAATAGTTTCTCCACTCCCATTTTGTTTCGAATTCACTTCATCCCTTCGCTCAAAGTAACTACATCCTGTCCAAAGCACCTTCAGACCTCAGTCAAGTTGCTACTACCCAGCTCAACTACCAGAAGGAATTTCTTCTCAAATATGTGCGTGCCGTAAGCGGTTGAATTTGCCTTATTGTTATGCGCCGATACGGTAAATACCTGCACCTGAATTGCGATTCAGAATATTCAATACACCGGGTACAAGAGGTTGGAGTTCTTGCAGTCGATTTCCATGGGCGATAAGTACGATCACCATGACGCGAAGATCTGCGTGGTTTTGCTGGCATTCCATATTTTTGTCTGCTGTGACTAACGCGACAAACTCATGCTCAAATGCTAACTGGAGGAGTTGACCATTTTTTGTTCCAGCCCACCCCATCTGCTGAACTGTTCGAACCTCGAACCCAACGGGAAATAAAGCTGCAAGCTGCCGAGGTACTTGCTCATCAAGCAGCAGCTTCATCGGACTCGGTGATCTGTTTCATTGCGAGTTCAAGCAACTGCGTTGCTTGAACTCGAGTAACCGTTGGAAAACTGTCTAAAAAGTCGTCCAAGCTATCTCCTGCCTCTAAATGTTCGAATAGGATGCGCACCGGTACTCTAGTCCCGGCAAACACCGGCGTGCCGCCGAGAATTTCGGGATCTTTGTTTACAATCGAATTTGGCATTGTATCCACCTCTAGCGTGAGTTTATCCTACTTTTCGGTAAGTACCTAGTTTGATATGCATAACAACTGGATTTATGAAGAATGCTAAAAAGGGGTCTGCGTTTTTGTATTAATGTAGCTGTTGAGCTTATCTCGTATCCTATCTGGATTATTTGCTTCACTATCAATCTCTTCGATATGCCGACTGCGAATCAATGGGGTCAGTCTCGATCGATTAAAGGCTATTACTCTGCTGCAAGGGTGGGTCGGTTTATTTGGCAATTAACACATTATCCACCCATGCCTTGATGCTGTTTTACATGCGGTTCTTGAATAGGGAGGAGTACTATGTAGCTGATCCCATGTCATCCCAGGCAGGTTGGTTGCGGCTCACCGTACCCGATATAGCGCTCCCA
>JAUXGQ010000242.1 GCA_030621975.1 Gammaproteobacteria bacterium
GAGGAGGTCAGCGTGCAGGAGATCGTGGAGCATGTGGGCACATCGCAGAGCAATATATCGCAGCATCTGGCGATCCTTAGGGACAAGGGTATTCTTGTCTCGCGCAAAGATGCCAACCGAGTCTATTATCGGGTGGGCGATTCCCGGACATTGCGTCTGGTAGGCATGATGCGAGAGGTGTTTTGCACGCACGCCTAGGAGCCTGTCCGAGAATAGGGGCCGGTGCGGGGCAATGGAAACTGGCGTTCTGTCCTTAGCTCGTGTACTGTTCGGGCCCTGCACCGGTGGCCGGGCTATGCGCAACCGAACCCGGGCGAGCCGCTCTTGGTGCGAACCCATTGAATTAAAACGGGAAAGTTACAGCGATAGGAGACTCTCGTTGCCCCTGGCTGCGGGCAGTGACTTTTTCCCGTAGGGGTAGGGGCTTTGGTAATGCTGAACATGGACCAATTACTGGAATTCACGGTAAATCATTGGATGCTAGTGCTGGCGCTGGTAGCCATCCTTGGCGTGTTGGCACAGAACCTTGTGATGGGCTCCAAGGGTGGGGTGGAACCGCAGGAGGCCACCGCGATGATCAACCGCCAGGACGGCTTAGTCGTAGATGTGCGTCCGATGGCGGATTTTTCCCAGGGCCATATCATCAGCGCCATAAACATTCCCATAAACGGCTTCAAAAACCAGATAGACCAACTCAATAAGCATAAGGGAAAACCCATCATCATCAGTTGTCGCTCGGGGGCACAGTCCGTCCAGGCGTGCCGACAGCTCAAAAATGCCGGCTTCGAGGAGGTGTATAATCTCAAAGGCGGCATGCTTGCCTGGCAGAGCGCCAATCTGCCAATCACTAAAAAGCAATGAGGACCGTGGATTGAGCACCAGTCGGCCTGAAAAGGCTGAGCCGCGGAATCCTTAATACGCACGGCTTGCAAACCAGGAACAAACCATGTCAGAAAACGACCAGGCAAAGGCCCCGCAACGGGAATTCGGGCTGCAGCGGATCTACACCAAGGACATCTCCTTTGAGACGCCGAACTCCCCGGATATCTTCAAGCAAGAATGGAAAACCGAGTCCAACGTGAATCTCAACAGTGAGGTAAACAAACTTGCGGACGACATATTCGAGGTAGTCCTTACGATTACCCTCACCACGAAAATTGGAGACAAGACCGCCTATCTCGCGGAGGTGCAGCAGGGGGGGATTTTTTTCATCCGGGGGTTTGCGGAACCGGATATGGGTCCCATGCTCGGCGCCTATTGCCCCAATGTCCTGTGTCCCTATGCGCGCGAGGCCATTTCAGACCTTGTCACCAAGGGGAGTTTTCCCCAGATGCTGCTCACGCATGTGAACTTTGATGCCTTGTACGCACAGCATCAACAAGAGCAGGCAGCAAAGGCCGAACAAGGCGGGACCACCCACTGACGGGTCGACGGGTCGACGTGACGCCGGGGGGTACCCGCGCAATTGCCGTTCTCGGCCCCGGTTCCTGGGGTACCGCCCTGGGCGTCCTGTTGGCGCACAACGGCTTTGACGTAAGACTCTGGGGACACCTGCCCGCCGAAATCGAAGCCCTGCAGCAGGATCGCGAAAATCGCGCCTTTCTGCCTGATGTCCCCTTTCCGCAAGCCCTGATGCCGGTCACCGACCTTGCGCAGGCCATCAACGGCGTCGCTGAGGTTCTGGTGGTCGTACCCAGCCATGCGTTCGCCGAGGTGCTGGAAAGGCTTCGGCCGTTGCTTCCCGCAACCACATCCGTGAGTTGGGCCACCAAGGGATTTGATCCGGGCACCGGCCGACTGCTGCACGAGGTTGCGGAAAAGATCCTGGGAGAGCGCGAGTACGCCGTCATCTCCGGTCCAACTTTCGCAGGGGAAGTGGCGCGAGGTCTGCCGACGGCCGTCACGGTGGCTTCAGCTTCCCAGGCATACGCCCGTCGGCTGGCGGACTATTTGCATGCGGAATTTTTCCGCGCCTATACCAGCGACGACATCGTCGGCGTACAGGTAGGCGGCGCCAGCAAGAACGTGCTGGCTATTGCGGCCGGGATTGCCGATGGCCTGGGTTTCGGGGCCAATACCCGCGCCGCCCTGATCACCCGCGGGCTGGCCGAAATAATGCGCCTTGGCACGGCCCTGGGGGGAAAGATTGAAACCTTCATGGGGCTTGCCGGCCTGGGTGACCTGGCGCTGACCTGCACGGACGATCAGTCCCGCAACCGGCGCATGGGCCTGGCCCTCGCACGCGGCCTGACCATCGAGCAGGCTCGCGCACAGATCGGCCAGGAAGTCGAAGGGGTGAATACCGCCCGCGAGGTGCGGTTCAAAGCCATCGAACTCGGGGTAGACATGCCCATCACCGAGCAGACCTATCGGGTCCTCTACGAAGGCCTTGCCCCTGAGGCTGCGGTACACGCCCTTCTCGGGCGGCGCCAGAAGGCGGAAACGGCCTGACGGCGTGTGATTTTAGGTACTTGAGCCTGCTCACAAATGCAACCACGGATGAACACGGATAGACACGGATTTTTCAGTGGAAAGCGAGCGTGGGCGAGCAATCAGCTGATTGGGGAGGGGTTATGCGGACCTCTCTGGCAAGACACGCTGTGAATACGTCCCTGTACGCTCGGCTGCGGCATCCTTGCCGCAGACGGTCTTGCCAGAGAGGTCCGCATAACCCCTTGCATTAAGTGTGATTCTCCAGCTGCATCTCTACCCCGGTATGGCTGAGTTTCATTGATGATCAGATAGCCTTATCTGCGTTGATCCGTGTCCATCCGTGGTTAAGCATCCTCGTGCCTTTACCGATCCGCCCCACTATACCCCTGCTGCCGCCAGGCCTCATACAGGATTACCGCGGCTGCGTTGGAAAGGTTCAGACTCCGGTTACCCGGCCGCAGTGGGATCCTGATCCGCTGTTGCGGGGGCAGCGTCTCGAGCACCGTCTGGGGCAGTCCGCGGGTTTCGGGACCGAATAAGAGCACATCGTCGGTCCGGTACTCCACCTCGTTATAATTTTGTGTCCCGCGGGTGGTACAGGCGAGCAGGCGAGTCGGTTGCATCTGCTTCTGAAAACTGGGAAGGTCAGGATATTCCTGTACGCTGACCCACTCGTGGTAGTCCAACCCGGCGCGCCGCAGACGCCGATCGTCGAGCTCAAATCCCAGGGGATGAATCAGGTGCAATCCGCTACCCACATTGGCGCAAAGGCGTATGATATTACCCGTGTTTTGCGGAATTTCAGGTTGGAACAACACCAGATGAAACATACTGTCACCGAACCTCCGTTTACACTTGATAACTGCACCCGGGCTATAAGCGGCACGCCATGACAACTGAATCCCGATCTCCGCTTGCCCTCGATTTTTGCGGGCTTGCTTTCAACACGCCGGTGGTGCTGCTCTCGGGCTGTGTCGGCTTCGGTGAAGAGTACACAAGGGTCAAGGGTTTCAGCAACCGGGATGCCGGTGCGGTGTGCCTCAAGGGCACCACCGCACAGCCGCGCCTCGGCAACCCCCCCCATCGGGTGTTCGAAACCCCCGCCGGCATGCTCAATGCCATCGGGCTGCAGAACCCCGGTGTGGACAAGGTGGTGGACCAGATCCTCCCGACACTGGATACAACCGAAACCCGCTTCATAGCCAACGTTTCGGGCTCCACCGTTGAAGAATATGTGGAGGTCACGCGACGCTTCGACGACTCTCCGGTCGATGCCATCGAGATCAACATTTCCTGCCCCAATGTGAAACAAGGAGGCGTGGCCTTCGGCAACGATCCGGACATGTCGGCACGGGTGGTGGAAGCCTGCCGCAAGGTAACCGGTAAGCCCCTGATTACCAAACTTTCACCCAATCAGACCGATATCGCAGCCAACGCCCGGGTCTGCATCGAGGCCGGAAGCGACGCCTTCGCTGTAATTAACACCATGATGGGCATGGCCGTGGACGTGGAAAACCGGGTCCCGATCATCGGCAACAACCAGGGCGGCCTGTCCGGTCCGGCTATAAAACCGGTAGCGCTTCTCAAGGTCCACCAGGTGTACCAGGAATGCCGCAATCGCGGCATTCCGATCATCGGCCAGGGCGGTATCTGCGGCGCTGAAGACGCCCTGGAATTTCTAATCGCGGGGGCCACAGCGGTCGGCGTGGGTACGGCCCTGTTCTACGACCCCCTGGTATGCCGAAAAATCAACGCGGGTATTCTGGATTACCTGAAACGGCACGATCTGCCCTCGGTGTCCCATCTGACAGGCAGCCTGCAACTGCACGAAAGCGGGGCTGCAAAATGTAAATGCCGAACGCTAGGAGCCTGTCGGACTTAGGGGTTCGTAGCGAGGGAAAGCGGGATCGAGTCAGATTTTTCGATCGATAGAGGAGAATAGCCGGCTCTATTTGACGAAATCGATCGGAAAATCTGGCCGATATCCGCTTTTCCGCAGTAGGACATCCTAAGTCCGACAGGCTCCTA
>JAUXGQ010000145.1 GCA_030621975.1 Gammaproteobacteria bacterium
ATGCATCTTTACAGCACAGTCGACGACAATACCTCCGACTTCATTCTCATTCTCACTTCTTCTCCGTGTCTCCGTGACTCCGTGTGAGAACGTTTTTTCTTACCGAGATATGGGTAACGATATGGCCTTGGCCGAGCCTCAAGATTCATCGGGATTTACAGCGTTTACCCCGGTCAGACGGGACCGCGGGGAGAAATCCTGCGCCGTTTTGTGTGCTTGTTCACACTGTCGATCGAACGGTGGGAATCAATCGTTGATTTGTAAAGAATTCGATATGCAGGCCGAGATAAAAAGTGTCAGACTATCAGTGTATTGTAAATTACTTATTTGGGAGCTTAACATGATACGTACCTGCCTCTTGTCCTTCCTGTTCGCTCTGCCGGTTGTAACCCTGGCGGATCAGTCCGTTGACCTCGCGCTGGAACCGAGCATCAACGGCGAGGTGTCCCGCCTCGGTACCTTTCCCAGCCAGAAGATGGCCGATGAGATTAACGCCTACCTGGAATGGCGCGCGCAATCCGGTTCTCCTTACTATCTGTTCCAGGTCGCCGCGGACCGCCTTACTTCGGCCGGCAATACCCAATAGGCATTGGCCGCCGTCCACCAGGTCGGCAGGTCGATAGCGGGAGTATCGCATGATGCGTGACTACAGAAAGATGTCGCCGTGCGAGCGGGTGACCTATTACCGGCAGAAAATCTGTCAGCTTTCACCGCCGAAGTCTTCGCGGGACGTCCTGCTGATCGAAACGTTTCAACGACTGGTCGAGGAGAATGTGCCGCCCTGCGGCGGCGCAGTGTCTATGCCTCAAACAGTGTCTATGCCTCAAAAGGAGCAGTAAGCATGTTGTATTTTATTGGGAGTATCGTTCTCGCCATGGTGATTGGTATCGTAAGTGTGAGTCACTTTGGGCCCGAAGCACTACCACCGTGGGTCGACGGCCTATTCTGGGGCATCATGGGAGCGGGCGCCCTGGTGCGGTTTCTCGAGATCACCGTATTCGCCTGGTACCAGAGAGCCGGGACTCAGCATACGCTTCCCGCTACGATGCAGCACTCTGAAGTTGATTAAAGGTCGACAGCGCGTTTGGGCGTCTGCTGGTATGGGCTGTACGAGCATCGGTTATACGTGATTTAAGAAACGACGCAACTCAGACCTGTTCAGCGAAAGCAGAAAACCCCGCGTTGGCGGGGTTTTCTTTTCCTGACCGGATTCGCTCTGCGGTGTAAAATGGAGGCGTGGACCGTTTAACCCGGACTTCTGATCCGGCTTCACATCCGCCCGGATTGGGGTACCATTTCCAGGTAGGAAATCGGTCGGAGAATCCGCCGCCAGAAACCATGAGTAAAGATGACAGGAAACTGCCGAGCCACTCCCGCCGGGGCGAGGTGGACGCCTTTCTGCGGGAAGTGGCGTCCGCGCCGGTTACCAAGGTGGGGGGCGAGCGGGGACGGCTGATGTTTGCCATGGACGCCACGGCGAGTCGCGAACCGAGCTGGGACCAGGCGGCCCGGATTCAGGCCGAGATGTTCAACGAGACGCGCACCCTTGGGGGGCTGGAGGTCCAGCTCGTCTATTACCGCGGTTTTATGGAGTTCGACGCCTCCGAGTGGTACGCCGAGGCCGGTGATCTGATACGGCGTATGACCCGTGTTCATTGCGCCGCCGGCCAGACCCAGATCGGGCGTGTGCTCCAGCACGCGCTGGATGAAACGCGCCGGCACAAGGTACATGCCCTGGTGTTCGTCGGCGATTGCATCGAAGAAGATCCGGGCACGCTCAACCGCCTGGCCGGTGAACTGGGTCTGCTGGGGTTGCCCGCCTTCGTGTTCCAGGAGGGTTATGATCCCGTCGTCGAGGGCGGCTTTCGGCAGTTGGCCCACCTGAGCGGCGGCGCCTACAGCCATTTCGACGCCGGCAGCCCGCAACAGCTCCGGGATCTGCTGCGTGCGGTGGCGGTGTACGCGGCGGGCGGGAGACGGGCGCTGGAAGACCTGGGCAAGCGTTCCGGGGGGGTCGTGCGACAACTGGTTCACCAGTTGGGGAAGGACTGAGGCTTGTTTGGCAGACTGATTATCCTGCTCGGCGTCGTGATCGGCGTCCTTTACTTCCTGCATTGGTTTCGAAAGACACCGCCGGAAAAGGTTTCGCGGATCCTCAAGAAGACCGTCCTGTATGGCTTGATCGTCGCCGTGGTGATGCTTGCGGTCACCGGTCGCCTGCCCTGGCTGTTTGCCGTGATCGGTGCCGCCATCCCGGTGGTGCTGCGGGGCGTGAGCCTGCTGCGCAACGCGGTTCTGATCCGGCAGCTGTTCGCGAGCCTGGGCCTGTCCGGGGCTGCCCCGGCTGCAGGCGGCAGGGGAGGACGTCAGAACTCGTCGATACGCACCCGCTTTTTCGAGATGGTTCTGGAGCACGCCACGGGCGCGATGGATGGCACCGTTCTGGAAGGGCCCCGTCAGGGTAAGCGGCTGAGCGACCTGCCCCTCAATGAGTTGCTGGAACTGCTCGCCGTCTGCCGCAGGGAGGACGGCCAGTCGGCGGCGGTGTTGGAGGCCTATCTGGATCGCGGTTACAGCGACTGGCGCGAGCAGGCCGGCGTAGGCGATGCGGGCCAGGACACCAGGTCCGCCTCGATGGGTACGGGCGAGATGACCCGGAACGAGGCCTATGCGGTGCTGGGACTGCAAGCCGGTGCGAGCAAAGAGGAGATCCGGGATGCACACCGGCACCTGATGCAGAAGCTGCACCCGGACCGGGGCGGTTCGACCTATCTCGCGGCCAAGATAAATCAGGCCAAGGATCTGTTGCTCGAGACCGAGGGCGGACAATAAACCGCTTAACCACGGATGGACATACATAATCAGGTTACTCTTTCATTCCCGTTGCGGATTGGCCCGGCCGACTCATTTGCCCGCTCTCGCTTACCACAACATATCCGTGTCTATCCGTTTTCATCCGTGGTTTAGTTCGTGATTTTGACCCGTCTCTGGCTGAGCTGCTAATATTCCCGCCTCAATTTCGAATGGCTGACCTATGAGCATCAAATCCGACCGCTGGATACGCCGCATGGCGGCAGAGCAGGGCATGATCGAGCCCTTTGAGCCCCATCAGGTCCGTGAGAATGGAGAAGGGCGGGTCATCTCGTTCGGGACCTCCAGTTACGGTTACGATATCCGTTGCGCGGATGAATTCAAGATCTTTACCAATATCAACTCCGCGGTGGTGGATCCCAAGAATTTCGATGCCAACAGCTTCGTGGACGTAAAGTCCGCGGTCTGCATTATCCCGCCGAACTCCTTTGCGCTGGCCCGCACGGTCGAGTATCTGCGTATTCCCCGTAACGTGCTCACGGTTTGCCTGGGAAAATCGACCTATGCCCGTTGTGGCATTATCGTGAACGTCACGCCCCTCGAGCCCGAATGGGAAGGTCATGTGACCCTGGAATTCTCAAATACGACGCCATTGCCGGCCAAGATCTACGCCAACGAAGGCGTGGCCCAGATACTGTTTTTCGAGTCGGATGAGGTATGCGAAAGCTCGTACAAAGACCGCGGGGGGAAATACCAGGGCCAGCAGGGTGTGACGCTGCCCAAGCCCTAACCCGACGTCTCCTGCGCTTCGAATCTCACCGGTGCCTGCAATGGCGCATTGTCCAGCAGCACCTGGTGATGGTGATCGGCCATGCGCAAGCGGCGTTCCGCGAACCATCGGATCGCCAGCGGGTAGATCATGTGTTCCTGTTTCAGGACCCGGCTGGCCAGAATGTCGGCGCTATCTTCCTCCATTACGGGCACCCTGGCCTGAACGATCACCGGACCGCCGTCCAGCTCCTCGGTCACGAAATGGACGCTGGCCCCGTGTACCTGCACACCCTCGTCCAGCGCCCGCTGATGGGTGTGCAGGCCGCGCAAGGCGGGAAGCAGCGAGGGGTGGATATTGAACATATGTCCCCGATAGTGGGCTACGAACTCCGGGCCCAGGATGCGCATGAATCCCGCGAGGCAGATCAGTTCCGGTTGAAAGCCGTCGATCAGTTCCCGCAGCGCCCGATCATAGCCCTCCCTGGTCGGGTAACCGCGGTGGTTCAGGACCCGGGTCTCGATGCCCGCATTGCGGGCACGGTCCAGGCCGAAGGCGTCGGCACGATTGCTGATAACGGCGCGTATGACGACCGGTAGATCCTCTTGCGCGGCGTCGATGATGGCCTGCAGATTACTTCCGTTACCCGAGATCAAGACCACCAGGGGGAGTTTGTTCGGCTGGTTCATGGACGCTAGACCATCTCGAATGCGGCGGTATTGGGGGCGGCTGCATCGATGTGTCCGACGGGCCAGGCATCCTCGCCCTGTTCCCGAAGCAGGTCACAGGCCCGTTCAGCCTCGGCTTCGGACACGCACACGACCATGCCGACACCACAGTTGAAGGTACGCAGCATTTCCGGTTCGGTTACCTTGCCCTGTTGCTGAAGCCAGTCGAAGATCTCCGGGCGCTTCCAGCTGTCACCGCGAATTGTGGCTTTCACACCCGGCGGCAGTACCCTGGGCAGGTTTTCCGGCAGCCCGCCCCCGGTTATATGGGCCAGGGCATGTACGGGTATCTGTTCGATCAGGGCGAGCAGGGGTTTGACATAGATGCGGGTTGGCGCGAGCAGCGCCTCTGCGAGGGTGCGGCCCGCCATCTGCCGAGATAGATCGGCATCGCCGACCTGCAGGATCTTGCGGATCAGCGAGTAGCCGTTGGAGTGGGGGCCGGAGGAGGCCAGGCCGATGAGGGCGTCACCGACCTGCACTCTGGCGGGTTCGATGATGCGGCTCTTTTCCACGATGCCGACACAGAAGCCGGCCAGATCGTAATCGCTTCCCGTGTACATGCCGGGCATTTCCGCGGTTTCGCCGCCGGTGAGGGCGGCCCCCGCCAACTCGCAGCCCCGGGCAATGCCTTCAATGACCTTGGCCGCGATCTCCACATCGAGATGTCCGGTGGCGTAATAATCCAGGAAAAACAAGGGCTCGGCACCGGCTACGACGATATCGTTGGCGCACATGGCCACCAGGTCTATGCCAATGCTGTCGTGCCGGTCCAGTTCCATGGCGAGCTTGAGCTTGGTGCCGACGCCATCCGTGCTCGATACCAGCACGGGCTCCCGATAACGTCCCAGCGGAAGCTCGAAAAGGGCGCCGAACCCACCCAGTCCCGTCATCACCCCCGGCCGGAAAGTGGATTGGACCAGGGGCTTGATACGTTCCACCAGCGCGTTGCCTGCGTCGATATCTACACCGGCGTCCCGGTAACTGAGTGAATCTGTCGTCTTGTTCGAGGTCACGGGCGGCTCCAGGCGGGAGTGGGCGGGATGGAGAAAACCGGTCGATGATTTTATCAGTCTTGCCTCGGAGGGGGTACTGGGAATAAAGGGTTGTTTAGACAGCCCGCCACAGGCAGGATAAAATTCACACTGGTTCTATCGGGCGATTTTGAGAGGATGAAGCATTGTCTTGAGTTTTTTCCCCGCTACGGGGAATGCGCGTTCGTCGCGAGAGCCCCTAGGAGGCTGTCCGAGAATGGATGACCTACTGCGCGAACGTGGACGCCGGCCGGATTTCGCGCTCGAATTCGTTAAATATGGCCAATATTCGCCTCATTCGAGCACGAAATCCGTCTCGGCCCCACATCCGCTCGCTACGACCGCCATGGATGGCGGAAGTGCCGGTTTTGCAGGAGCAACAAAC
>JAUXGQ010000284.1 GCA_030621975.1 Gammaproteobacteria bacterium
CGTCCTTGGCCGCCATCACCGTCTCGGTGGCCTCTTCGCCGATCTTTTTCAGGATCGCGTCCAGGCCGTTGTGATAGAGCCGTGCAACGTACGATGAGTCCGGGTCCGCTTGTTTGCGTGCCTCCAGCACCTCGCCCAGTTTTTGCAGTGTATCGCTCATCGCTGGCTGTGCCTCACAGGCGCACCTCCACGCCCCGCTCGGCCATGAACCGCTTGGCCTCACCGATACTGTATTCGGCGAAATGGAATATACTGGCTGCGAGTACCGCATCCGCGCCGCCTTCCTGTACGCCTTCCACCAGGTGCTCCAGGTTACCCACCCCCCCGGAGGCGATGACCGGGATGGGTACCGCGTCGCCGATGGTACGGGTCAGCGCCAGATCGAAACCGACCTTGGTCCCGTCCCGGTCCATGCTGGTGAGCAGGATCTCGCCCGCGCCGTAGTCCGCCATTTTCCTGGCCCACTCCACCGCGTCCAGCCCGGTGGGCTTGCGGCCGCCGTGGGTGAATATCTCCCACTTCAAAGGCTCCCCTTCCCCGCTTACCTGCTTGGCGTCTATGGCCACCACGATGCACTGGGAGCCGAAACGATCGGTGACCTCTTTGACGAACTCAGGGTTGAAGACCGCGGCGGTATTGATGGCCACCTTGTCGGCACCCGCATTCAACATGCGAAGTACATCGTCCGCGACCCGGATACCACCCCCCACCGTCAACGGGATGAAGACCTCGCTGGCCACGTCTTCCACCACGTGCACCATGGTTTCCCGGTCATCCGAGCTGGCGGTAATATCCAGGAAGGTGATCTCGTCGGCGCCCTCCTCGTTGTAGCGGCGGGCGACCTCCACCGGATCGCCGGCATCGCGGATATCCACGAATTTGACACCCTTGACGACGCGGCCGTTGTCCACGTCCAGGCAGGGGATGATGCGTTTGGCTAACATGTACTAGGCACCTGTGAATACTCCACCGATTACAAGCCGGTGGCTTCGGGTTACGGTTAAAAGCCGGATTAATCGGCCATCCGGCCGATGGACTTGCCCCCTCGCCCACCGGGAGAGGGTCGGGGTGAGGGGATCAAAAAAACAAATCTTTTTTTCTCCATCCCCTCATCCTAGCCTTCTCCCGGAGGGAGAAGGGACCCTCCATCCGATTCGTTTCCCGTCATCAACAGAATCATTTGACCCAAACCCCATCTATCCGTCGCCTGAAGGCGAGAGGTTTACGGATTCCCTATCGGGGACTCTAAACCCATCGCAAGATATCCGATCACGGATACTCGTCGGCGAGACGCTGGCCCTCGGCGAAGTCCAGGGTCCCTTCATAGATGGCGCGCCCGGTGATGGCGGCGGTGATCCCCGCGGACGCCGCTTCGCACAAGGCCAGGACATCTTCGATATTGGTGATACCCCCGGAGGCGACGACGGGAATACCGATGCTCGCGGCCAGCGCCGCGGTGGCTTCCACGTTGGGCCCCGTGAGCATGCCGTCGCGCCCGATATCCGTGTACACGATGGCCTCGACCCCGTCTTGTTCGAAACGCGTCGCCAGGTCCACCACCTTGTGTTCGGTCACCGTGGCCCAGCCGTCGATGGCAACCAGGCCGTCTTTGGCATCCAGTCCCACAATGATGTGCCCGGGGAAGCGTTGACAGGCCCGGGTCACGAACCCCGGCTGCTTGACCGCCTGGGTGCCGATGATGGTGTAGGTCACGCCCGCATCCAGATAGGCCTGGATGGTCGCCTCGTCACGGATGCCCCCGCCCACCTGAATGGGCAGGTCCGGGTAGGCCTCCGCGATGGCTCTGATGACCTCCCCATTCACCGGTTCGCCGGCAAAGGCCCCGTTCAGGTCCACCAGATGCAGGCGCCGGGCACCGGCGGCCAGCCAGTTTCCCGCGACCTCCACCGGTTCTTCGGAAAAGATGGTCTCATCGTCCATGCGCCCCTGGCGCAGACGCACGCAACGGCCGTCTTTCAGGTCAATGGCGGGGATCAGCAACATGCACTCGGCTCCCAACGTACGAAATTGTGCAACAGGGTCAAACCCGCGGCGGCGCTCTTTTCCGGGTGAAACTGGACCGCGAACAGACTGTCCCGGGCCAGGGCGCTGGTAAAGGTCACCCCGTAGTCGGTGGTGGCGGCGGTGATGTCCGGCTCCGCGGGATCGACGTAGTAGCTGTGGACGAAGTAATACCGGCTGTTGTCGGGGATAGCCTGCCACAGGGGGTGATCCCCGGTGTGGTGCACCTGGTTCCATCCCATGTGCGGGATCTTCAGGCGACGGCCGTCCGGTCCGACGGCGCCCCGGGGAAAATGCCGCACATTGCCCGGGAAGAGTTTCAGCAACTCGGTGCCCTCGTTTTCCTCGCTGAACTCCATCAACACCTGCAGCCCCATGCAGATACCCAGAAAGGGCTTGCTGTGCGCGGCATCGAGCAGGGCCCGGTTCAGATGATGCTCCGAGATCGCGATCATACAGTCCCGCGCCGCCCCCTGACCCGGGAACACCACCCGATCCGCGTCCAGGATCTCATCCGGCCGCGAGGTCACCAGCACCTGGTCGTCGGCCTCGACCACATGTTCCAGGGCCTTGGCCACGGAACGCAGATTACCCATGCCGTAGTCGATCACCGCCACACGCCGAGCCATTACAGCGCTCCCTTGGTAGACGGCAGACTGCCCTGCATGCGGGGATCCGGTTCCAGGGCCATGCGCAGCGCCCGGCCGAACGCCTTGAACAGGGTTTCGGCCACATGGTGGGCATTGTCCCCCCGCAGGCTATCCATGTGCAGGGTGACACCGGCATGGTTTGCGAAACCCTGGAAAAACTCGTGGATCAGATCTACGTCGAAGGCGCCGATCCTGGCGCGGCGAAACTTCGCGTGGAATTCCAGTCCGGGGCGCCCGGAAAGGTCCACAACCACCCGGGACAGGGCCTCATCCAGGGGCACATAGGCGTGACCGTAACGACGTATGCCTTTCTTGTCCCCCACGGCCCGGGCCATGGCCTGACCCAGGCTGATGCCGATATCCTCCACCGTGTGATGGGCATCGATGTGCAGATCGCCCTTGGCCTTGACGCTCAAATCGATCAGGCCGTGGCGCGCCACCTGATCGAGCATGTGCTCCAGAAAAGGCACCCCGGTGTCGAATTCGGTCTGCCCGCTGCCATCGAGATCGATGCTGACCTGAATCTGGGTTTCCAGGGTATCGCGTTGGATTTTTGCGCGTCGCTGCATAAGTCTCGGTCCCGTCTTGCCTCAGGTCGAAATGGGCGTTACCAACCGGGCATTTTATGTGAAACCTTGGAAAATACCTAATGGCAGCGCTCCCAACCGGGGGCGCGAACCCTAACCCGGACATATCACCGCAGAGGACACAAAGGGCGCAGAGTCTGGTGAGGAAGACGGGCGATGTCATTCGTGCCGCTTTGCCAGATGCAACGCAAAGCTATTTCCCCATCCGTAGGAGCCCGCTTGCGGGCGAACGGGTTGCCTGCCTGGCGCGGGTTCGCCCGCAAGCGGGCTCCTACGGGTTAGGCCTTGAGCTGGAACGTCACTGGGCCGTCATTGACCAGGCTGACCTGCATGTCGGCCCCGAACACCCCCGTCTCGACCCGCGCATACCGGGCGCGGGCCCGGGTACACAGGTATGCGAACAGGCGCTGGCCCGTATCGGGATCGGCGGCGCAGGAAAAACTCGGCCGCATGCCCTTTTGCGTATCCGCCGCCAGGGTGAACTGGGGTATCAACAACAGCCCACCGTCAACCTCTGTCAGGCAGAGGTTCATGCGCCCGTCACCATCGGCGAACACCCGGTAGCCCAGCAAACGCTGGAGCAAGCGATCGGCCCGGGCCTCGGTGTCATGCCTTTCCACCCCGACCAGCACCAGCAGACCCCGCTGGATCTCGCCCACGACCCTTCCCTCTACCTCCACCCGGCCCTGGGTTACACGCTGTAACAGACCGATCACGCTGATACCCCCGATTTCTATCAGGACTGCTTTGCGAGCGAATCCTCACCTCTGTGCCCTCTGTGGTGAAAAATCCGGGCTACCTGGAAACCGGGCCGTTCAGTTTTACCGGAAAGCGGTCCGTGGCCTTGACCAAGGCCTTGCGGATGCCCGGCTCCGACGCGGAGTGCCCGGCATCGGCGATGATCTCCA
>JAUXGQ010000299.1 GCA_030621975.1 Gammaproteobacteria bacterium
AACTCCTTGGCTCACAGAACGACATGGCTACGATCCGACTTTCCCTGATTTGTTAATCCAGTGATCATTGTTAAATATTTACTCCCCGGCGCGAATCGCGCCGGGGACGGCGCTCCCACGGTATGTTGTTCTCCCGACTTATAACCGGTGCTCAGGAACAAGCTCCTAAAACCCACCGCCCATCCGGAAACCTCCGCCGCCACCGCCAAAACCGCCGCGGCCACCGCCACCAAAACCGCCCCAGCCGCCACTGCGCCACACGGAGCCTCCCCTGCGGCCAAATCCGCGCGTGCCGAAGGTCGGGTTGGAATGGGTTACCCGGGTTTGTTGCTGGCGCTCGATCTCGCGCCACAGGCCATCCCGGCTCAACATCCCGTTGAGAAACTGGCTCAGCATCAACGCAACCATGGAACCGTCGCTGAACACGGATTGATTGCCGTCATAACGGTGGCGCCTGAAATCCAGACGTATCGATTCCAGATCGTTCAAACGCTTGTGGTAACCCTTAAGCAGGCCGCGCTGTTGTTCAAGCGTGTCCTCGATCTGCTGTCTGCCCCGGCCGAGGGTGGCGAGTTGCTCTACAATCAGATCGTCCTGGGGCAATGGCGTCAATTCGGCATCACGGTGCAACGTCATGATACCGTCCTGCCGCAATTCAACGGCCATTAGCTCAACCGCCTGCCTGAAGTACTGATCCTCCCCGGCGGCAAAGGCGGCCTTGCGCTGCAGCAGCTCCTGCCGGGTTTTCTGGTGTGCCGCAAGCTGCTCATCAAGCTCGCCCAGTGCGTTTTCCTCCTGGTCGAGTTGTTCCTGAAGCGCCGGGATACCATCCGCATCCGCCGCCGCCTGCTCCAGCGCCTCCAGCGCCGCGAATGCCTGATCGGCCCCGGTGCGCACGTCCCCTGCATGTTCCTGCAGCCGTTGCGGGATCTCCAGCAGCATGTGGTAGTTTGCCCGTGCATCCTCGTAGCGGCACAGGCGCGCCACTCGCCGATCCAGGAAGCGAATCAACGGATTCGCGTGGTAACGCGAGGTCCCGTAGCCCCGTTTCCACAGATACATGAACAGCGGATCGTCCTCGTAGGGCTTCCCCTTTTCAACACGATCCTGCTGCGCCAGCTGCGTCTTCTCTTCGGCATGTTTGGCCGTCCGTTCGGTCTGATGAGACATCTCCAGCTGCGCCTGGTATGCCGCATCCTGCTGCAGGCCCTGTTGCGTCGCGGCCTCTGCCTTGTCGAGGATCTCTTCCGCCGCATCCACTTGCTGCGCCTGAGCGTCCCGGCTGGCCTCCAGCTCTGCACGCCTGTTCCCGGACGCATCGACTTCCCCGGTCAGTTCGGCCAGGGCACGCTCGCGTGCCTGCAATAACTGGAGTGCGCGACGTTCACTGTCATCGAGTGTCTGCACGATCTCGCCGGCCGCAAGCAGGTTCACCCGCAACCGGGCCAGCGCCCGGTATTGTTCTGCCTCTGACTGTTCATGTTGCAACAGATCAACGGTGGTGTTCTGCATGCGATCTTCCACCGCCTGTACCTGACCGCGGACCTCCTGCAGGGTGTTATCAATGGATGCCAGCGTTTGTCTGCCCGTATACATGGAAGTCCCTTACCAGCGGATGATCGCGTCGCCGCTGGTCTCAAAGTCGTACTCGGGTGACAGGTAACCGCGGCGCTTGGTGCCGAAACGGCGGTTCTGAATGATGCCGTCGTCCTGCTTGTCGGCACGAACGCGGTTGAACACCGCCTCATCGACCCGCAACCCCCAGCTGGAGACCCGCTCGGTTTTCCCGTCCTCCTCGCTGGTGACGCGCTGCGGGGCCACCTCGCCATTCGGCGCCACGGCTTCGACAATGATGTAGTAATTACGCGCATTGGGGTTGGCCTCCGGTATCCGCCACACGCCACTCTGCTCGCCCGGGCGGGAGATGATGCGTAGCGTGTAGGTCTGCTCCAGCCAGGTGTGCAGCGACTTCAGTTCGGTGACGGCGGACCCGGCCTGGGCAACATCACCCGCACGCAGGGCCGACAGACCGCTGGTATAGAGTTGTTCCGCCTCCACCCTGCCCTCCTCTTCCTGCGCGGCAGCCAGTACCGCGTCCCGCACACTGGCCAGCTCGTCTGGCAAGCGCCGGAGTGCGGCGATCTCCTCCAGTGCCCGTTGCGCCGTCTTTACCTCCTGCTGCAGACGCTCGATCTGCTCCTGCTGTTGTTGCAAGTGAGGAGTGGCGGATGCAGAACGCTCGGTAAAGGTTTCTGATTCGAGGTCAGCAGGCTGGGACAGCCCGCGTGCCGACTCGACCAGCACCTGCGCCTGCTTGAGTGATTGCTCTGCGGTTGCCACGCGTGACCTGGCGGCTTTCTTCAAGAACGGCGGCACCCCCTGTGTGGCATCCGGCAACTCCGCTGCAAGACGTGCCGCCTCATTCGCCAGGGTATCGATGCGCTCGCTGGCGCTGCTGATCCCGCGATTGAGTTCGCTTACCTGCTCCTGCAGGTCCCGCTCGGCAGGGCCGGTGATAAAGACCGTGAACGACGCCCAGGAGGCCAGGATGGCAGCAAACAGCACCGAGATGCGCTTGGTCCACTTGCCCCGCTCGATGTACAGATGCGCCAGCTTGACGGCAAACCCGTCAACGGGCGGTTTGTAGACGAAACGCTCCTCACGCAGCGCCGCCACCCCCGCGTCCAGCACCCGGTCCGGAACCTCGATGCCCTGTGAGGTATAGATCTCGCGCAAGCGTTCGCGCAGCTTCTCGTCGCGATCCCCGGCGTGCAGCTCACGCTCGACCAGGTGCTCGCGGTGACGCAGGGTATCGACCACGTCCATGGCCAGCATGACATCATCAAGACGCCGTTCCCCGGCGGCGGGGGTATCAGCCACCACTCAGTTCCAGTGCGTTACCCTGTTCTGCCAGATGCGCCATCCGCTGCTTGCCCTCCTCGACCGTATCGCGGATCTCCTCTGCATTACGCGTACTGAGCTTGCGCATCTCCTCGATGATGCCGAGTGATTGCTGCTGGTAATTGACCACCGACTCCACCAGGCGCTTGACGGCGTCAGCGCGGATGGTTGGCCCGTAGCCTGCCTCCAGTGCGGCCTTTTGTACCTCACCGCCGATTTCGGCCAGCACTTCCATGCTCTTGCTCACGCCCTCTTTCATCGTATTGAGGGCCTGGGTACTCTCATGCAGCCCCCACATTCCGGTGAAGGATGCCGACAGGGCCGTGAGTACGGTTTCGTTGGTGCCGAAAAAACTGATCGCCTGGGCATAGACCCGCTCCTTGGCATTGGTGGTCTGCAGCAGGCGCGCCATGACCACCTCCGAGCTGTGATAGCTGACCGTCAGGTTGTCAGACAGATCCTTGGCAATCTGGTAGCGCTTGTCCTCCTCCTGCAACTCACGCATCCGCAGGTCGCGGGCCATCTCCAGCTTGGCCCGCTCCACCATATTATCGGCCGGCGCCGTTTCCACCGCCTGCATGGCCTCCTCGAGTTTTGCCTTCCTCTCCTTAATGCGGTCTTCGGCGATTTCCAGCACCTCAAGGGCCAGCACCTCGGACTGCTTCATCGCCCCGCGGAAATCCTGATAGGCCTCCAGGATCCGGTGTTCGCGTTCGATCTGGTCCCGGGAGTCTTCCGTGACCTCCAGATAGGTCTCTTTAATGGTGTCGAAGCGGCTGGCAATATCGCCACGCGTCACCTTCATCCAGACGTTCTGCACCCGTTCCAGGGTATCGAGCTTGCCATCCTCGATCTGGTCGAGCATCTGCTTGGCATCGTCGCGGATACTATTGAACGCATTGGCAATGTCTTCATAGCGGTCGCCGATCTGCATGGCCGTCACCTGTTCCCTGACCACCTCGTTGAACAGCGAGGCCTGGTTGAGGGTTCGGGCGATGGCGACGATCTTGTCCTCGTCCAGTTCCGAAATCTGGTTGAGCAGGGCGATAATCGGCGCCTCATTACCCGTCTCGGGCACCAGACCAAGATCGCGCAAACCGTTCATGGCCTTGTCGAGGTATTTCATGGGGCTG
>JAUXGQ010000058.1 GCA_030621975.1 Gammaproteobacteria bacterium
GACGCGATGCTGCTGGACCGTTTGCTGACGGCATTGTTCGAGCGCGGCGTAACGCTGGTTACCACGTCCAACATCCCACCCGATGAGCTCTACCGCGACGGGCTGCAACGCGAGCGTTTTATACCCGCCATCGAGCTCATAAAGGAACACACGCGGGTAATCTGTTTGGACGGAGAAGAAGACTACCGGCTTCGCTATCTCGAACATGCAAAGATCTATCATGTCCCATTGGACTCCCAGGCCGACAGCAGTCTGCTGGCGAGCTTTCGAGGGCTGAGACCGGAAGGCGTCGTGGAGGCTGGGGTAATCGAGATCGATGACCGGCCCATCGCATCTGTTCGGTACGCCGACGGGATCGCCTGGTTCAACTTCAAGGTCCTCTGCGACGAACCCAGGGGGACGATCGATTACATCGAAATCGCGCGCTGTTTCCATACGGTCTTCATCGCCGATATCCCTAAGATGGGCGATGACGATAAGGACAAGGTGGCGCGCTTAATTCGCCTGGTGGATATCCTGTACGACCATAACGTAAATCTGGTCGTTTCCGCCGACGCCGCTCCAGCCGATATCTATTCTTCGGACTCTCCGCTTGCATTCGATTTCGCGCGTACTCAGAGTCGCTTAGAGGAAATGCGCAGTCACGACTACCTGGCGCGTAGTCATTTGCCATGACTTTGCGGCTGAATTTACCATGCCGTTCAAGACGGAATTAGCGTATGTCCCCTAAGCGCCGGACTTTTCCTCAAAATCCTGGTAGGGTACGTATGGGAAACCGAGGAAAACAAAATGCGTGAAATTGCCCCCCCGCCGCTGAACTTTTGCGGTCAGGTCGTTAACGAAAAAGCGCTATCGCTCATCAGGCAGGTCATCGAACGTTATCCCAACCTGAGCCGAACGGAGCTGGCCAATACCCTGTGCGAACTGCTCGACTGGAACCGACCTAACGGTGGTCTCAAGACGGTCGAGTGCCGGCAGTTTCTGGAAACGCTCGACGCCCGGTCTCTCATTCAACTACCCCAACGCCGGGTCGGGCGGCCACGGGGATCGGAAACCCGTGTTGCCCGAACCCCGAGCGGGGCGAGTGGCGAGCCACTGGATGGCCTGCTGGGGGACTACCCCAGCGTCTCGCTTTCCTTAGTTGAGACCGCCCAGCAACGGGCCCTGTGGCGGGAGTTGGTAGAACGTTATCATTACCTGGGCCACCGGGTCCCCTTCGGTGCGCATCTGCGCTATCTCATTCGTATCGAGCACCCACGCCCGGCGGTGCTCGGTTGCCTGCAGTATTCCAGTGGAGCCTGGCGTATGCAGGCACGCGACCGCTGGATCGGTTGGACCGAGGCAGAGCGCAAGACGCACCTGCAGCGGATCGTCAACAACAGCCGGTTTCTGATCCTGCCCTGGGTTCGCATCCGCTATTTGGCCAGTCATGTGCTCTCACAGGGCGCGCGGCGTCTGGTGCCGGATTGGGAGGTCCGTTATGGGCACGCCCCCTGGTTGTTGGAGACCCTGGTCGATCCGGCCCGTTTCTCCGGCACCTGCTACCGGGCGGCCAACTGGATCGAAGTCGGCGTCACTACCGGCCGGGGCCGGCAGGACCGCTGTCATCGACGCCACGGGGCACAGCCGAAAACGATATGGCTCTACCCCCTGCGGCGTGATGCGCGGCACCGGCTTTGCCAGGGAGGCTAAACCCATGGGTTGCGCCTGCCTTAGGGCTCGCGCCAATAAGGCATAACGGGTTGAGTACATGTTAATTATCAGACCAGCATGTTTAGCGGACGTGGAGCAGCTATTGGAGCTGTCTGGACAAACCGGTGGTGGGATGACGACCATGCCCACGGACGCTCCGACCTGGGAGGCCAAGTTGACCAAAAGCGTCGGGAGCTTTGCCAGAGATCTTGATCGACCCCATGGAGACGTATATTTTCTGGTTCTGCAGGATACAGAAACCGACGCCATTGTCGGTTCCTGTGCGGTTTATGCCGGCGTGGGTTTGGATCGGCCTTTTTACTCATACAAGCTTTCGACCCTGACGACCTCCTCGCAACAGTTGGGCATGACCGTGTACATGCAGGTGCTGCATCTTGTCAATGACTACACCGGTGGTACTGAGCTGGGTTCCTTGTTCGTCCTGCCCGAGTACCGACACCACGGGCAGGGGCGGTTTCTGTCGCTCAGTCGTCTGATGCTGATCGCCGATTTTCCGTCG
Organism: Gammaproteobacteria bacterium; assembly: GCA_030621975.1. Taxonomy (GTDB): domain Bacteria; phylum Pseudomonadota; class Gammaproteobacteria; order Chromatiales; family Chromatiaceae; genus JAUXGQ01. Next base: position 2,213 of record JAUXGQ010000058.1, read on the forward strand.
CGATTCAGTGATCAGGTGTTTGCCGAGATAAGGGGCTGGCTGGATGAAAACGAACAATCCCCGTTTTGGGAACACCTGGGACGTAAGTTTTTCGGCCTGACCTACCAGAAAGCCGATTTTATGAGCGCCGTCGATGGCACGCAGTTCATCTCCGATCTGATGCCCAAGTATCCGGTCTATCTCGATCTGCTGCCGAAAGCGGCACAGGATGTGGTGGGCAAGGTGAAGAGCGACGCGGAGCCTGCGTTAAAGATTCTGGAACAGGAGGGGTTTCAATACACCGGCTATGTCGATATCTTCGACGCTGGCCCCTGCGTGCAATGTCGGCGCGATCTTATCAAGACCGTGAAAGACAGTCGTATCGCCAAGGTTACGCGGCTGGTCGATGATCCCGAAAGATTGGACGTCGACCCGTCGACGGCCTATATCATCAGCAACGCCCGCCTGGAAGACTATCGTCTGGTCTTACAGCCTTTGGATGTGCTGGCTGAACACCAGGTTGCGGTCAGCCGTGAAACGGCCGAAGGTTTGCGGCTTAAACCCGGTGACGCGCTGAGATATTCAACACTCAAGTAGTGGGAATCCCATGGCACAGCACACGCTTTTCATCGATGGCCATTGGCTTGCGGCGCAGGGCGAACCCATGGAATCCGAAAATCCCTGTACTGGCGACCTCATCTGGCGCGGCGCAGCCGCCGCCAAATCGGACCTTGATCTCGCCATCGGCGCAGCCCGGGCAGCGCTGGCGAACTGGGCGCCGCTGACTCTCGCCCAACGGATCGAGTTCCTACGTCAGTATCAAAGGCTGCTGCAAGACGATAAGGCGTCGCTGGCGGAAACCATTGCACGGGAAACCGGCAAACCCACCTGGGAGTCGCTCGGTGAAGTGGCTTCGATGATCGGCAAAGTGGATTTGTCGATCGAGGCTTATGAGACTCGCAGCGACGAGACGGTTAAAAATGCCGATGGCGTCTGTTCGCGCGTTCGCCACAAACCCCATGGGGTCATTGCGGTATTCGGGCCTTACAATTTCCCGGGCCATTTACCCAACGGCCATATCGTACCGGCCTTGCTGGCGGGCAATACCGTCGTGTTTAAACCCAGTGAACTTACGCCCCAGGCCGCAGAACACATGATCCGGCTGTGGAGTCAGGCCGATTTGCCGGCGGGCGTGATCAACCTGGTCCAGGGCGCTAAAGCAACCGGCATTGCCCTCGCCCGGCATAAGGGCATAGATGGTTTGTTCTTTACCGGCAGCTCGCGCACCGGACGGGCCCTGCACAAGCATTTCGCGGGGGATACACGCAAGATACTGGCCTTGGAAATGGGCGGCAATAACCCGTTGATCGTACACGAGGCCGAAGATTTGAGTGCGGCGGTTTATTACACCTTGCAGTCTGCCTATGTCACGGCGGGACAGCGTTGCACCTGCGCGCGGCGACTGATCGTACCGCGCGGCGCACAGGGGGATGCGTTTATCGACAAGCTGTTGGCGGCAATGGACAAGATCGTGGTGGGTTGTCCCGGTTCCAAACCCGATCCCTTCATGGGGCCGGTGATTTCCAACGCCGCGGCGCAAGCGCTGCTGAAGGCTCAGGCCGAGCTGGCTGAGCTAGGTGGTAAGCTGTTGCGGCCGATGCGGCGAACCGTCGCGGATCGGCCCTTGTTGTCGCCTGGCTTGATCGATCTCAGCGCCGTGCGCGCGCGGCCGGATGAAGAGTATTTCGGACCACTGCTGCAGTTGATCAGGGTCGATGATTTCGCCACCGCCATCGACGAAGCCAATGCCACTCGTTACGGGTTGGCGGCGGGTATCTTGACCGACAATCCCCGGCTTTGGGAACTGTTCTATCAGCGCAGCCGCGCCGGGGTGGTGAATTGGAACCGGCCTTTGACCGGCGCCAGCGGCGCAGCGCCCTTTGGGGGTATCGGGGCCAGTGGCAACCACCGGCCGAGCGCCTATTACGCGGCCGATTACAGCGCTTACCCCGTGGCCAGTCTGGAGGCGCAAAGCCTGCAGTTGCCCGATACTTTGGCGCCCGGAGTAAGCTTGTGAAAAGCGTCGAGGTGAACTTCGACGGCCTGGTCGGGCCCACACATAACTATGCCGGCCTGTCCTTCGGCAATGTCGCCTCCGGTAAGCACGCCGGCCAGGTTGCCAGGCCCCGCGCAGCTGCCCGGCAAGGTCTGGCGAAGATGAAGGCGCTGGCGGACAGGGGTATTGCGCAAGCGGTGTTACCGCCCCATGAGAGACCCCATACAGCGGTGCTAAGGCAGCTCGGCTTTACCGGCACGGACGCGCAGCTGTTGTCCGCGGCCTGGCGGCAAGCACCCGAGCTTGTCACCGCCTGCTATTCCGCCTCGGCGATGTGGGCGGCCAATGCGGCAACCGTATCGCCCTGGCCCGATACCACGGACGGGCGGACGCACTTTACGCCGGCTAACCTGAGCAGCATGTTTCACCGCTCACTCGAGCCGGCTTTTACCGGCTGTCTGCTCAAGGCCTTGTTCGCCGATGAGGATGCGTACGTCCATCACGATCCCTTGCCAGCCGGCATCTACTTCTGCGATGAAGGCGCCGCGAATCATACCCGGTTTTGTCCAGACCATGACGCGCCGGGCGTGGAGTTATTCGTCTTTGGGGCTTATGCATTTGGCGCCGACCGGGCCAGGCCCGAGCGCTTTCCCTCCCGTCAATCGTTCGAGGCCTCGCAGGCGATTGCCCGCCTCCATAGCCTGCCGCAGGCGCGCACGGTTTTTGCGCAACAGCATCCGACGGCCGTAGACGCCGGCGTATTCCACAACGATGTCATTGCCGTGGGTCACCGGAATCTGTTCTTCTGCCACGAAAATGCCTTTCTTGATCAACAAGCGGTGCTCGATGCAATAGCCGACAAGATGGCGCCCGCGCCGATGCATTTTATAGAAGTACCGGCCGCTGCGGTACCGTTGCAATCCGCCGTCGGCACCTATCTTTTCAATAGCCAGCTGATCAACGTCTCGGCCGCGCCGGAAGGTGAGGATTTAATTATTATAGCGCCCGGCGAATGTGAACAAGACGCGACCGTGAAGCACTACCTCGACGCGCTCGTGGCGGCGAATAATCCAGTCAATGCCGTGCATTACTTTGATCTGCGTCAGAGCATGCGGAACGGTGGCGGTCCGGCTTGTTTACGCTTGCGCGTGGTGATGCATTCTAAGCAGATCGAGCGGATGCGCCCCCGGGTCTTTATCGATGATACAGTGTACGCTGAGCTGACGGCATGGGTCGACAAACACTACCGTGATAGCCTCAGCGCCGAGGATCTGCGTGATCCCGATTTGTTAATCGAGTCACGCGCGGCCCTGGATGAGCTTACGCAAATACTGCATTTGGGCTCGGTATACGATTTTCAGAGACATTAACGCCGTCCTTATTAGTCAATCTTTTGCCGCGGTCCGACCCGCTTCTGCAACCATTTCTGTACGCCGGAATCAAGTTTGTCTTTTTGGTCCCGTGTGATGCCAACAGGATCGAACCTGTATCTGTTGTGGATGGCCAGCATCTCGTAGAGTTCTTCGGATATGGTGTCTTTACGCAAACCCGGGGCGATACGCTCCAGCCAGCGGCGCGGCGATTCACCCGGTAAGCGGGGCAGACCAAGACCGTCCAGGTAACGAATAACCTGATAGAAGGATGAATCCATGCCGGCGTGTTTCACGTCTTTTCTTGCATTTTCACCGGATTCGGGAGAAGACGCGATCCGTTTTTTTCCAGAGAGGCCAGGCAAGCAACAACACCAAAGGTACTAACAGCCATACGATGTAATCTACAGATGTCTCTTCTTCCTGTGTACCAAACCGCCACAATTGTCAGGTGCTTTGTCTATTGACAATGGGGGATCAAACTCGAGTCGATACCGGATCAACGGCGGACCCTCTCCGACCTTTACGGCACCCAGGCCGTTGCGCTGCATTTTGACGGCGGATAGATCTTTCAGCCGGAAAGTACCGTCCGGCAAGGTAAGTAGACCCTCACCAAAGGCATTCATGTGCACGACTGCCCGGTTGCAATGGCGTTCATACCCCGAATCATGAACGGTATTTCTTCTAGTTCAGACTTCAGAATTGTCATGACACCTATGAAGAACCTGAAGTTCGCACATGGTAGGGCTACAAAGTGATGTACATGAAACCACCGAATACCTTTAAGGCGTCCGAGTTTATTGCTTTGTTAGCCGCTATGCTGCTCTGTGCTTCGCGATTAACTCTCGAACTGCCGGAACTAACTCGCTCGGAATCTCCATGACTGTTTGGTCGGGCGCCTCGAATGCAGCCTCATCTTCAGCAACGGCTTCGTGCTCGGATTGCTGCTCATAATGTTCAAGTATTTTCTTTACCCTTTTTTCATCCCATCCGGGAGGGAATACACTCTGTCTCATATCTATTTTCTCCTTCGGCTGCGGAAAGCTATAAGGGGTTTTCCGCGTAATTCATAGGCTGTGATTACAAATACACTATTTGGTTCCGGATCCGGAACGTAAATTACTCTCAAATATCTGCCACCAGACGTTTTGCCAATGGAGACCCTTGCGCCGTCTTTTCCCGGCCTATCTTCTACCGGACGCAGAAGGATCTCTTCAACTTCTTTTTCTGAAACATCATGTCCATAGATGTGCGGGGCTTCCGTATGAGGATCGATGTAATATCTGATCTTCACGTATTGGTTTCCTTTATATTTCGGCTAACGGCAAACATGAGCGGCGCGCTGTATGAGGCCAGAATAAGCCGCATTACCTTCCCGCGTCCGCTCGATGTTTTTGTTAGGCAAACATTAACCTACCCCTTGGTTCTGGAATAGGACGTCCAACATCTTTTGCTGTATCTAGCCATTCTTGAATTATTACTTCTACATTAGATACTGCTTCCTGATATGTTTTTCCATCTGCCATACAGCCAGGAAGTTCCGGTACTTCTACCACAAAAGAATCATCCTCTTTGCTCCAGTATATGATTATTTCATACTTAGTCGACATCTTGGTCACCTAGATGATATTTAATGATGATGTTTCTAACTTGCTTTACCTGATATGGTTTGGCCTTTGACCCTACCGCTTGTACATTTATGATTTCATCAACACCTGATCTTGTGAAAATATGGTGATCTCCTTTTATTCTTTCGGCAAATCCTAGTCGCGAGACAAGTTTGCACAGTGGCTTGAATTCAATGTTTGTATCTGATGTGCCACTAAGAATGCGTTCGCGAAGCTTTTCAAGTTTTCCCATTGATGCATTTCTCTACGCGTTTTTTTCTGTCCGCTGGATGGGCATTGTTATGCACATTCTCTATTTAATTTGATACACCACGTTTTTTGTTACAGGTTCTTGATTCAGGCCTGTAGTGAGTAACGGAAATAGATCTGGCCGAGGTAGTGCATACCAAACACCCCCCTTCCTCGCAACGAACGTTCTATTCATTGATTGGAATTCTGGGGACAGTATACTCATCTCAGGAGATCCAAGTTTGGGGCGGCGACCCGGTGCCATCCTGGCCATGAGCATGCTCCTTGCTGTTGTACTGTGAGTATATTTTAAAAGCATTTACGAGTTA
>JAUXGQ010000062.1 GCA_030621975.1 Gammaproteobacteria bacterium
AACTCTTCGACGCAGGGGTGCTGCCCTACTATCTGCACCTGCTAGACCGGGTTCAGGGGGCGGCTCATTTCGAGGTCCCGGAACAGGAGGCGCGATTCATTTATCAACGTCTCCGCGAGTGTCTGCCCGGGTATCTGGTGCCGCGCATGGTGCGGGAACAGGCGGGGGCGGCTGCAAAAGTGCCGCTCTGATGAAAGAAGGCCCTGGTGAGAAATCCGGGCTAACCCCGCGGGACTCAAGTTCAGGGGAAAAAATACCGATATAATCAAAAACCTCCTATAATATTTTGGATCAATAACTCAGCATGAAGCCAAAGGCGAAGGCGGCGGTATTTCGCAATTGCTTTGCGCGGGAAACAGCGATACAACAGCCATCCACGACGGAAGACCACGGCGGAGACATCTAATGGCAGTGGAAGGCCCACTGGGGCTCAGAATACCGGAACAAAAGCAGCCGTCGTCGGCTGATATGTTTTTGCTGAATCCGGAAAAAGCAAATTCCTGGATCGCGGATCTGCCCCTGGCGAATATTGGCGAGACTTCGCGCCGCGTGTTCAAGGCTGTGGTCGCATTCAACCGGACCGCCATGCCCCCTGATATACGGGAAAAGGTTGCGGAAGAACTTCGCGAGCCCATCGCTTATGTGGAAAAGACCCTGAAAAGACATTACATCGGCGCGGCCTTTCCCCTGGCCCAGAAAAGCCGGAAAATCGCGCTGCTGAACCGGGAACTCCATGCAGAAATGGCGATTTCCCAAAAAATCATCATCACCGACATGTTTGCGGGCGGAGCGGGCCAGCTCGACCGCAAATCACTCGATCGCGCCATTCAAAAGACCCTTGGCCATCTCAGAAATACGCTCCTGCATTCCTATCTGGCCTACGAGCCCTGGCCGAACCACACCTGGCGGGAGATTCACCGCCTGGCCGCCTATGGCTTCCCCAACAGCCTCTATACAGGCGATTCGGAGCACGCCGACAATCAACAGACCAGCAGTATCTACGAGAGTTACACCCGGATTCTGCTGCTCGCGTTGTCGGTGCCCTATAAGCTGCGGCAGCGGGAGATTCTGCTCGTGAATGAACACATCGATCGATGGGGCAGCCACGCACGCCTGTTAAACCCCTTATCGATCCAGGGGCTCGACGATGACAAAGGGCTGTTCGTGTCCAATCTCGCTTCGGATTCCCCGCCGCAACATCTCTCACTGGTATCGGACCCAAAACCTACGCAGTCGGTCGTACTGGATACAAACGGGCTGATCGAGCACCTGGAAAAATTACTCGATGCCCGGGATTCTCAGGCCGCCGGCCGCGGAGCTACGGACATTGCTCTGTTGAGAAAACTGTTCCAGGCCTGGAGCGGGGCGCCAAATCGGAAGCATCGACGCACCAACCTGCATTTTCAGCTCAAGATCGCCGTTGGCCTGAACGCTATCTGGGGTTTGCAGACAGCGGGCAGCACCGATGAAAGACCAAAAACCGCGCCCCCTCCCGACAGCGCCCTGAAGAAGCCGTCGGACAGGGAATGGAGGGAACAGACCGATATGCTTCAGCATACGCTGAAATCCGGTTTTCTGAAGACAGGTGATGCGGGCACCCTGTCGCTGAGTCCACTCGATGATACCCCGCGGCGGACGGACAACCCGGGCCTGATCAGCCCGGCCATCGATCCAGGTCCGCAACAGGACACCCTGGATGTCTGGTCGTGCCACGATCCGAGTTCCTTCGAAACCCATGTCTTACGCACCATCGACGAAAGTGCGGGCGGTTATTGCGTAAGTTGGACCGACAAAGACATTCCCCACGTCACCGTAGGCGAGCTCATTGGCATTCAGTCGCCCGCCGATGAAAAGCAGTATGATCTAGCGGCCGTGCGCTGGATGAAAAACACGCCCGGGGACGGTCTGACGCTGGGTATGGAACTGCTTTCGCGCACCGTGCGGGCGGTGGAGCTGGTCCCGGAGCGGAAAACGCGAAAACAGTCGCAGCATTGCCTTCTGTTGCCTGAACTGAAGGCCGCTTGCTCACCCGCCAGTCTGATGTGTCCCGCGCTCGGATTTCAGGTGGGCGATATCGCCAGGCTGAAAGACGGTGACAAGAAATCCCGAATCCGTCTGACCCAGCGGCTGGAGGAAACGGGCGCCTATACGCAGTTCCTGTTTGCGCCCGTGGAGAAGGAAGAAAAACGTGGACCGTCGGATAGCGAGTTCGATTCCGTCTGGTCCGAGTTGTAATACCTCGAAGCTGTCGGATATCGATGCGCCAGGCAGCCTCTTAAAGCTTAAAGGAAGGTTAAAGTGAGTCTTGAGTCTTCGGTCAACCTGCTGGTGGTAAGCCGGTCTCTCAGCGACACCGAGATGTATGTCAACGCCTTGCGAAATGCCGGCCTGGCGGTCCACGCGACCCGCGTGGAGGACGATGAGGAGCTTTCCGAGGCCCTGACCGGCCAGGCATGCGACATGCTGCTCTACGCCTGTGACGAAGACGGAACTGACATCACCCGCGTAACGGCCGCCTGCCAGGCGGCGGACCAGGATGTTCCTTTGATCATCGTTTCCGATCATCTGGAGCCCGAGGCCCGGCTGCAAGCCATGCGGGAAGGCGCGCGCGACGGCGTTCCAAAAAGTGATCTGGATCACCTTCAGCTGGCCGTCATGCGGGAAATCTCGGCGTTGCGCACCCGCCGGGAACTGGCGGCCGCCAAGCAGCAGTTGCAGGAGGCAGAGGAACAGCGCAACGCGCTCATAGAAAGCTCCCGCGATGCCATCGCTTATGTGCATGAAGGGATGCATGTGCTGACCAATCCGGCGTATCTCGAGATGTTCGGCTTCGTTGAGGTGGACGAACTGGAAGGCGTGCCGATAATGGATATGGTCGTCCCGGATCAGCAAAAAGAATTCAAGGCCACTTTGCGGTCGCTGGACAAGGGCGGCGCCTCTAACTCGCAACTGGAGCTCAGCTGTCAAAAAAACGATGGAAGTACCTTTAGCGCCCTGCTGGAATTCACCAAGGCGCGCATCGACGGAGAGCCCTGTACCCAGGTCTTGATCCGTAATCAGGCCAATTCAAAAGAACTCGAGCAGCAGCTGCATCTTCTGTACAGCAAAGACACCCAAACCGGCCTGTTCAACCGGCAGTATTTCCTGGAACATCTGGAAAAGCAACTCCAAAATCCGGGTGACGGCGACGACAAACTTTCCCTGCTCTATATTACTTTGGACGATTTTCAGGAATTGCGGGACTCGGTGGGGCTGGCCGCCAGCGATACTGTGATCAGACAAGTCGCGGAACTGTTCCAAGACCAAGCGGGCCAGGACGCCGTACTGACACGTTTCGGGGATCTCACGTTCACGCTGTTAGCCCGCCATGCCAAGGCGTACGGCGAAAACGGTCTCGCCGAAACCCTCTGTCGGATGGTGGACGACAAGGAGTTCGGCGCCAGCGGTAAATACATCGGAGTAACCTGCAGTATTGGTGTCGCGCCTTGCGAAGGAAATGACATTTCGGCGCAGGATCTCGTCAACAGGGCCTACACGGCCTGTAAGACTGCACAGCAGGAAGGCGGTAACAGAGCAGTCTTATACGAGCCGAAGACAACCGCGGCCGGTAGCGTTGAGGGCGCGACTGATAAAGCGGCGGAAACCAGCAGACTGATTAAAACTGCCCTCGAGAACGAGCGCTTTCGTCTCGTATACCAGCCCATCGTCAGTCTCCAGGGCGATAGCCGGGAAAATTACGCCGTACTGTTGCGGATGCTCGATGACAACGACGACGAAAACCTGCCCAAGGATTTTCTCGATCAGGCCGCACACGACGGGCTGATGGGACAGGTCGATCGCTGGGTCATGAAGAGCGCGAGTAAGGAGCTCGAATCACAACGCAAGGACGGCCGCAAGACGGTTTTTTTCATCAACCTTTCCGCCGACTCGCTTCAGGATGAAACCTTCTTGCTCTTCGTATGCGACTGTCTCCGGGATTTCAACGTCAAGGGTTCCTGGTTCTGCTTCCAGGTCAAGGATGAAGACGTACGTCAGCACATCGATGCAGCTACGCCGCTTCTGGAGGGGTTAAAGAAGATCAAGTGCCAGTTGGCAATCGACCGTTTCGGGGTGTCCCCGAAGCCAGAAAGCCTACTGGAACGCCTGGACTTCGATTACGCAAAGCTGGACGCCTCCTTTATGAAGGATCTCGCATCCGATCAGAGCAACCAGAATAAATTGCATGCCATCCACGAGCTGATCCGTTCCCACGACGTGAAAAGCGTAGCGACCGCCGTCGAGGACGCAAACAGCCTCGCCATTCTATGGACAGTGGGTTTGAATTATATCCAGGGGTACTTCCTCCAGGAGCCCTCGGAAACAATCGCCTATAACTTTCAAAAGGGCTAGGAGGCTGTCGGACTTAGGTTACTGGTTCACGACACCATGGGGAACGTGGCCCGTCGCCACGTGCCGGCTGGCGGATTCACAATGCTTGGTCTGATCATCGAAAAAGATGTCTGCGCCGAAGGACCTCAAGAAGACGCCTTTGTCCATTCCCCCCAGGAACAACGCCTCGTCGATGCGCACATCCCAGGCCCGCAGAGTCCGGATCACCCGTTCGTGAGCGGGGGCGGCCCTTGCGGTGATCAGCGCTGTGCGAATGGGGGAGTTGCGGGCAGGCAAGGCGTTCTGAATGTGATGCAGTGCGGCCAGAAAACCTTTGAAAGGTCCGCCGGGAAGCGGCTTGTGGGCAGCCGCCTTTTCGCTGGCCACAAACGCTTCGAGTCCCTTGGATTGGTAGACCCGTTCCGCCTCATCGGAAAACAACACGGCATCGCCATCGAATGCAATTCGCAGCTGTCCGGATAGAGACGGACCCACATCGATTCGGTGCGGAAAAATAGTGGCCGCTGCCACACCATTGGACAATGCCTTGTGCACATCGGTCTGATCGGATGAGAGAAACAGGTGGGCGCCAAACGCGGACGCATAGGCGTATGGACTCACGCCCCCCGTAAAGGCGGCCCGGCTGATCGCCAGGTCATGCTGTTCGATGGAATTGAATATGCGCAAGCCCGTATCGGCACTGTTGCGCGAGAGCAGTATCACCTCCACGGTTGCCGCCCCGGCCATTTGGTCATTCAAAGCGAGCAGCTTTTTTACCAGCGAGAAGGCGACACCGGGTGACAAGACGTCGTTCTCGTGGTCGATCTGGTAGTCGCAGTAGGCCTCGATACCTTCTTTCTCGAACACCCGGTGGGACTCGTCGAGGTCGAACAGAGCGCGGGAGGAGATGGCGATAACCAGATCAGGTGGCGTCTGAGTATCCCCCATATGATGATAGGCTCCCCGCGAAGGACAAAAGCTACCAGGGCATGAACGAATTCATGAACGACATGGGGCGCGAGACGCTCTGGTTCATTGTCGCCATATTGTCCCGCATGTGGTAAGTGGCGTTGGTCAAGGCGCGCATGGAATCGTCCATGGAGTCGATGTTGGTCAGCATCGGCTCCAGGGTACTGACATTACGGGATATTGACTCTAGATTTACGGCCATTGTGCGGACATTTGCGGTCATCTGCCCCAGGTCATCGGACATCGTCTGCATATTACTGGCCAGCACCGTCATGTTCGTATCGACGCTGATGGCGAGATAATGCACGTCTTTGGCGAGGCTGAATATCAGGTAAAAACCGTAAGCCGCCAGGATGATGAATGCAAACAGGGATGGGTAGACAATCAATTCCCAGCGCCTGGCGCTGGACTCGAAGGCGAGCGACAGCCGGTCCATGGAATACGAGGCAGGGCCCGGGTCTTTCGGACTGGATCCCGACCCCGGCGGCTGGCTGTTTGGCGCACCCTTGGATTCGTCTTTCTCAGACATCTAAAGCAAACCTGAAGATATCGTCATGCGGCAATCGCGCATTCGGTAAATTAAGCTTAACATATAATGTATGACGCACAAGACGATATTTAGTAGCCTCTAATAATCTTATATTACAAGTACTACAATGCCTTGTCATTCAGTAAGTTAATCTAACGGGGACCTGATTTTTAGGGATTTTGAACATGTCTCGCTCACCGCTCTCGGCCTATGTACTTTGCGCCCTCTGCGTCCTCTGTGGTGAAATATCCGAGCTAGTTCCCCGTACAAACAATATAGCGGCAGGAACCAGCTTCCCTTAAGCCTGAAATGGCTCAACATCGACGGCGCAGGGGATTTTCAGAACTCACCTTCCGCACCGCGGCGCATGATATCTAGAAGGATCTCTTTGACCTTTATGGCCTCGGCCTTGAGGACCGGCGGCAAAGGCTCACCGCCATAGATCATGAGATCCATGTTCAGTGCAAACAGCCACAACTTACCCTCCTGATCTTCCACCAGGGTGATCCGGCAGGGCAGGTAGGCGGAATAGAAGTCGCTGTAGTCCAGCATGCGGGCAGCGGTAAGCGAGTCGCAGAATAGAAAAATCTTTACAAATCTGTACGGTTCGCCGCTTTTCGCCTCAATATCCTTCGACAACGGCAACTCGCCCACATTGGACATATTGTGTTCGTTGGCCACGAACTTCATGGTCTCTTCCACGTCATCCGCGCTCAGCTCTTCATTGACCGGAAATTTCCAGGCCGTTGCTTCAGCGGCATTTCCGGTTTTCAGGACCTCTTTCGCCAACTCCAGGTATATGCGGGGCGCCTCCGGATCAAAACGATCCAGTCCCTCCTGAACGCTTGCGAACAGCACTACTCCGGCCACCGTCACGAGGAAACCGATGACCGCAAACAGATTTCGTATGACCTTCATCAACGGGACCTTCAATTGACAATATCCGGATACAACGAGGCACACAACGCATTCAGTTCCCGGGCCCCTTTTCCCCGAGGCTCCAATTCGAACACGGCCAGGCCCTCGCTGAAAGATCGGCGATACACGGTCCTTTGGCAGAGCCTTTGGCGTACGAATTTGATCCCGGGCAGAGAAACCAGCGCGGCAGCCGCCTCATCCGACTCGCGTACCGCATGGTGGGTATCCCCGCGATTTATAAAACCTAAGATATCCGGTCGGTTCTTTCGGTTCTTAGTGTTAGCGTCGACATAACGAATAAAGCGCTGGGTAGACCAGATGTCCGCCTGGCTGGGCGGCACGGGCACGACAATCCTGTCGGCGATGGAGATCGCCTTATTCATGGACTCCATACTGGCGGTTCCAACATCGATCAGCACCTCGCTGTGCCGGTGCAAGTCCGTTCTGTCAGTCAGGGCCTTTCGATTGTGGACTTTGATGGGCGGTTCGAAGCCCTCCTCGGTCCTTACTTCCGAAACATCCGTCAACGTGGCCTGGGGATCGCTGTCGATGATCAGAACGTCGACCTCGGCCATCGACAGCCACACGCCTAGATTGAACGTGACCGTGCTCTTGCCCGACCCGCCCTTCAAACTGCCGATCATCGTGATCATGCTATCGCCTCAGTATCCAGCCTTGTTCGTTTCACTGAGAGAGCAAAGCGGATGCGCTCGCCAGAAGACCACCCACCTCTGAACCCAGGAACCTGGTTAGGACTCAGCCCCCAACAAATGGACCACGGCTAGGAGGCTGTCCGAGAATGGGGACCGACCGGTTTGTTGCTCCTGCAAAACCGGCACTTCCGCCATCCACGTTCGCGCAGTAGGTCATCCATTCTCGGACAGCCTCCTAGGAC
>JAUXGQ010000359.1 GCA_030621975.1 Gammaproteobacteria bacterium
GCTCAGGAGTGCGTCACCCTCTGTTACCAACGGCCCCGGCGCCTGCCGGACTGGCCCTACAACCTCTTCTGCATGATCCATGGCAAAGAGCGGGAACGGGTGTTTGCTTACATCGATACGCTGGTCGAAGACCAGGGGCTGCAGGACATCCCGCGCCAGGTCCTGTTCAGTGGCCGGCGCTTCAAACAGCGCGGCGCCAAATACCAGTAGCGATGGACGATATCGACCGCGCCATCCTGAACCGCTTGCAGGACGGCTTCCCGATCTGCGAACGTCCTTACCGGACCGCCGCGGAACAATTGGGAGTTTCGGAAGAAGAACTAATCCGGCGTCTCAAACGCATGCTCGACAACAAGCAACTCTCCCGGTTCGGCCCCATGTTCCATGCCGAACGCCTGGGGGGCGGTCTCAGCCTCTGCGCCATGCGTGTGCCGGAGGCGAGGTTCGAGCGGGTTGCCGATCAGGTCAATGCATTTCAGGAGGTGGCCCATAACTATGCCCGCGACCATGCCTTCAACATCTGGTTCGTTCTGGCCACCGAGACCCCGGGACGTATCGACGAGGTAGTCGCGGAGATCGAAAAGACCACCGGATACCGGGTCTACAACCTGCCCAAGCAAGAGGAATATTTCGTTGGGCTGAAATTCGAGGTCTGATCATTACTGAACGAGAACATATCGCTCTGGATGAACTGGACCGCCGCATCGTCGTGGCGACCCAGGGCGGACTGCCGTTGGTGCCCCGGCCCTATGCGCAGATCGCCCGGCAACTGGGCGCCGCACCCGACGAGGTCATGCAGCGCCTGCAGCGCATGCTCGACCGGGGCGTCATACGCCGTATCGGCGCCGTTCCCAACCATTACTCCCTGGGATTCCGGGGCAACGGCATGAGCGTCTGGGATGTGCCGGACGAGAAAATCAGGAAATACGGCCGCAAGATCGGTAACCTGGACTTCGTCAGCCACGCCTACCACCGCCCGCGGCAGCTCCCGGAGTGGCGCTATAACCTCTTCGCCATGGTCCACGGCAGGAACAGGGACGAAGTGCTGGTGAAGGTGGCCCTGATCGCGGATTTACTGGGTGAGGACAATCGCGTCCACGAAGTCCTCTTCAGCACCAGAATCCTGAAAAAGACGGGGCTGCGAATTTAACGATGCGGAATTTTTTCACCACAGAGGCACAGAGAGCACGAAGAATATTACGGGTAGAGACGCGACTGGAAAATAACACTTGCAGTAGGCTGGGACTTGCCCCAGCTCATTGTTTCAACGCAGCAAAGCTGGGGCAAACCCCAGCCTACGTCTGCGCAGTTCCTGCTGCGGACGGTCTTTCCAGATGGGTCCGCACAACCTGATAAAACCGTAAATCCCCCAACAAAAGGCCCGTTGAGTTCATGCATGACCGGGAATAATCTGTAAAACTCTGTGATCTCCGTGTCTCTGTGGTGAATAATCAAGACTGACAACTCATACGATTAACCTCCATGTTTCGAATATCCCAATTCATGCAGGAACTGCTCGATCCCAAGCCACTGGGGCCCAAGCGCAATCCGCCCGGGCCGGTGGTGATCTGGAATCTGATCCGGCGCTGCAATCTGACCTGCAAGCACTGTTACTCCATATCCGCCGACACGGATTTTCCCAATGAATTGAGCACGGAGCAGATGTTCGCTGTCATGGATGATCTGAAAAGGTTCCGGGTTCCGGTGCTGATCCTCTCCGGTGGAGAGCCCCTGCTGCATCCGGATA
This sequence comes from Gammaproteobacteria bacterium, assembly GCA_030621975.1. Lineage (GTDB taxonomy): Bacteria > Pseudomonadota > Gammaproteobacteria > Chromatiales > Chromatiaceae > JAUXGQ01. The sequence goes on from JAUXGQ010000359.1 coordinate 1,748, forward strand.
TCTTCGACATCGCCCAGCGTGCCAAAGCCATGGGCTTCTACACCGCGCTCTCCTCCAATGGCACCCTCATCGACGAGCACAACATCGAGCCCATCGCCGCGGTGGGATTCGACTATCTGGGCATCAGCATCGACGGCATCGGCGAGACTCATGACAGGTTCCGCCGCAAAGAAGGGGCATTCGAGGCTGCCATGCGCGGTCTGCGCCTGTGCCGGGACAGGGGCATCAAGGTGGGACTGCGTTTCACCATGACCCAGGACAATGCTACCGAGTTGCCCCAATTGCTCCACCTCATGGAGATGGAAAAGATCGACAAGTTCTATTTTTCACATCTCAACTACGCCGGTCGAGGCAATAAGAACCGCAAGGACGATGTCTTTCTCAACACCACCCGCTGGGCCATGGATCTGCTGTTCGAACGGGCGCTGGCGGATGTGCGTAACGGCAGGCACACCGAGTTCGTGACCGGCAACAATGACGCGGACGGCGTCTACATGCTCCACTGGGTGCGTGCCCACTACCCCGAGCAGGCATCCCACATGCGGGACAAGTTGGCCCAGTGGGGTGGCAACAGTTCCGGCGTCAACGTCGCCAACATCGACAACCAGGGCAACGTCCATCCGGACACCATGTGGTGGAACTACAATCTCGGCAACGTCAAGAAGCGCCCCTTCTCGGAGATCTGGATGGATACCTCGGACCCCATCATGGCGGGCCTCAAGGCACAACCGCGCACTTTGGGCGGTCGCTGCGGCCGTTGCGTCCATTTCGACATCTGCGCCGGCAATACCCGGGTGCGGGCCCTGCAACTAACCGGCGACGCCTGGGCCGAAGACCCCGCCTGTTATCTCACGGACGAAGAAATCTCGTAACCGGACAAACAACATGGCTGCCCGCTCGACTTTTTTTCTGTTCACCATCGTTTTTGGAATAACACTGCCCGCCATCGGCCTCGGTGCCATCGACGTCTCCACAGTCTACAAACAGCACTGCGGCGAGTGCCACGGCCCGGGCAGACTCGGCGCCGTGGGACCGGCGCTGCTTCCTCAGAACCTCAAGCGGCTGCGCAAGAAATCCGCCTTCAAGGTGGTCCGGGACGGTCGGCCGGCCACTCAGATGCCCCCCCTTGGCGAGAAACTGACCGAGGAGGAGATCCAGGCCCTGGTGGATTTCATCTATACGCCCTTGAAAGAGATCCCGCCCTGGGGAATGGCGGAGATCAAGGCGAGCCAACTGGTCTATCACAAACCGGGAGAACTGCCGGACAAACCGGTGTTCGATGCCGACATATCCAACCTGTTCATGGTCGTGGAACTGGGGGATCACCATGCCACGCTGCTCAACGGCGACACCTTCACGCCCATCCACCGCCTGCCCACCCGCTTTGCGCTGCACGGCGGTCCCAAGTGGGCCGAAGGGGGCCGATACATCTATTTCGCCTCCCGCGACGGCTGGATAAGCAAGTTCGACATCTTCAACCTCAAATACGTCGCCGAGGTGCGCGCCGGCATCAATACCCGCAACCTGGCGGTCTCCCACGATGGGCGCTACATCATGGTGGCCAACTACCTGCCCCATACGCTGGTGGCACTGGACGCCAGGGATCTTTCCCCGCTGAAGGTGATCCAGGTCCGGAATGACGAGGGCCAGAGCTCCCGGGTCAGCGCCGTCTACGCCGCCGCTCCGCGCTCGAGCTTCGTCGCCGCCCTCAAGGATATTCCCGAGGTATGGGAGATCAGCTATGAGGACAAGCCGCCCCCGGGGTTTTCCGGCTGGGTCCACGATTACCGCAAGGACTCGGGCGACGCCCATCAGGAAGCCCCCTTCCCCGTTCGCCGCATCAAGGTGAAGGGGTACCTCGATGACTTCTTTCTGACCCAGGAGTACGACCGCATCATCGGCACCTCCCGGGACGGCAGC
>JAUXGQ010000462.1 GCA_030621975.1 Gammaproteobacteria bacterium
GAAATCCTGATCCAACGCCGAGAGGTCAGGCCGCTTGCCCTGATCGTGACCGTCTGCCTCGATGGTGAGGGTCACCGTATCGCCGTCGTAGATCTTGCCGCGGTCGAGCTGGGCGCGTACCCCGGCCCAGGCGCTGGGCACGGCCAGCAGCAGGGTCACGGCGGTGAGCGCGATCACGGATGTCATGATGGTCTTGTTCATGGTCTAACTCTTCGATCTCTGCGATGACGTTCGTATGTATCCAATCGCTGTCTTGCTGATGCTCCTGGTTTGTAGAGCAGGTAGGCTGGGGCTCGCCCCAGCTTTTCTGTATCATTATCATTCAGCGGCGACGCCGTTTGCTGGGGCGAGCCCCAGCCTACGAAACTAGCGAGCCCGGAGTTACTACCAGGGATCCGCACTGCCCGTGTTGCGTCCCGCTGCCCGTCGTGCGTATTGGTAGAGGAACTTGCGGCGCAGCAGTCCCCCGGGGTCGTCCGGTATGCGTCGCAGCCACTGCTCCACGACCTGTCGTTCCTCGCTGTCCAGATGATCTTCGCTGGCACTCGGATGCCCTGTATCCGCTTGCTCCGGTGCCTCTTCCGCATTGGCGTCACCGGTCTGTTGCATGGCCTTTGCCAGTTCCTGACGCGCCTGCTCCGGGTCGTCCTTGCCGGCGTTTGCGGTTTCGGCCGCCGGATCGTCCGCCCGAGCCGGCGCCTGGTGTTCCTGGGTCTGTTGCCCGGCGTTGGCAGGGTCCTCGGGTCGCGGCGCCTGCCCGTCATCCGTGCGAGCACTGGCTTGTTGCGGTTGGGACGCTCGCGGGTCCGGAGCCTGGGGCTGCCGCGCCTCTCGTGCCTCGCCCTGTTGGTCTTTCTCATGGGGCTGCTGAGGGTCTTCGCCCTGTGCCTGCTGCCTGCGCTGCTGTTGGTCTTGTCCCTGCTCACCCTCTTGATTTTGCGCGTCGGACGGGGTCCGATCCTGTTGCTCCTGACGGGACTGGGCCTGTCTCTGCAGCAATTCCTCCACCTGTTGCTTGTTGTAGAGCGCGTCCTCCATGCCCGGCGCTTGCGCCAGGGCTTGGTCGTAGGCGGTGACGGCTTCCTGCAGAAGGCCCAGTCGGGCCAGCGAGTTGCCTCTGTTGTAGTGTCCGTCTGGACTCGACGCTTGCGCGAAGGCGTCCACGGCCTCGTCGAAATCGCCGGCCCGGAAATGGGCGGTGCCAAGCCGGTCGGGGTTTCGTGCCTTCTGGAGCGCCAACCCGTGATCACCCCGGGTGAGTGCTTCCGCGGCCTGCTGATCCCGGCGCTGCCAGAGGTCTTCCCAGCCGAATGCCAGGGCCGGGTCGGGGGCGTACAGATTGCCGGCCATGACGAAGGCCAGGCCGAGCAGCCAGCCGCGGCGAAAGGCCAGGGCACCCAGGGGCAGGAGCAACAGGGCCAGCCAGGGTCCGTTCTCCTTCCACAGGTCGGTGTCGAGTTCAGCGGCCTCGGATTCTGCCTCCAGCCCGGGGACCGCATTCAGCAACAGCCGATCCAGGTCGGCGTCACTGCCGAGCAGCGGCGTAAAGCGCCCGCCGCCGGCCCTCGCCAGATTCTTGAACAGGCCGGGTTGCAGACGCGGGGTGACGATGTTTCCCTCGCGATCACGCAGGAATCCGCCGCGTCCGTCGGGCAGGGGGGCGCCTTCCTCGGTGCCCACCGCCATGGCCGAGACCCGATAGCCCTGTTCGTGCAAACGCCCGGCTGCCGCCAGGGCCCGCTGGTCAGCCGCATCGGCGATCAGCAGGATATCGCCCCTGAGGCTGCCCGCCTGCTGCAGCAGTTCGCCGGCCTTCAACAGGCCCAGATCGGCGCGGCTGCCCTGCACCGGCATAAGGTCGGGCTCCAGGGTGCCGAGCAGGGCCTGGATGGTCGCCGTGTCATCGGTCAGCGGAGAAACCACGAAGGCGTCGCCCGCAAAGACTACCAGACCGGTCTGACCCTCCCGCGAGCGGGCCAGGATGTCGGCGACCTCGAAGCGCGCCCGGATCATGCGCGAGGGTTTCAGATCCGGGGTGTGCATGGAGCGCGAAAGGTCCAGAACGATGATCCGGGCCGCCTGGGACCGAAACAGGGGTCGGGGTTGTTTCTCGAAAACCGGATTGGCGAGGGCGATTACCGCCAGCACCCAGCCGGTACCGAGCAGGAGCAGAGGCCAGCGCTGGGTTCGTCTGGCGGCGCCCACCAGCAGATGAGGCAGTAGATGCGGGTCCACCACCTTGCCCCAGTCGCCGGCCTCGGAACCGCCGCGACCCAGGATCAGGATCAGCAGGGCCAGGGGTAGCAGGGCCCACAGCCATTCGGGATGCAGCAGGTGCAGGTTCTCAAGCACGGGAGACACCCTTGTCGAGTCGTTTCGGAAGGGATGACGCCAGGCGGGTCAAAGCCAGCAGGGCGCTCAGGCCCAGCGCCGCGGCCAGGGGCCACGCATAGAGTTCGTCCACCGGCCGGAAGTACTCGGCGTCGCCTTGTACCGGCTCCAGTTGGTCGAGCAGGGAGTAGACCTGACGCAGGTCCCGGATATCCCGCGCCCGGAAGTAACGGCCACCGGTCTCGGCGGCGATGGCCTTGAGGGTGGATTCATCCAGTGCAGACCCGCGCATTGCGCTCCCGAAGAAGCTGCGGGCGGGATCGGCGCCTATGCCGATGGTGTAGATCCGCACCCCCTCTTTTGCCGCCAGCGCGGCGGCCTTGAGGGGGGTCACCGCGCCTGTGGTATTGGCGCCGTCGGTGAGCAGTACCAGCACCCGGTTTCCGGCCTGCTGTTCGCGCAGTCGCTTGATCGCCAGGCCGATGGCATCGCCGATGGCGGTTTCTTTCCCCGCCAGACCGATGGCAGCCTCGTACAAAAGCGTCTTGACAGTGGCTCGGTCGTGGGTGAGGGGCGTCTGCACATAGGCGTTGCGGGCGAACAGGATCAGTCCCAGGCGGTCGCCGGCGCGCCGCTCGATGAAGTCCC
>JAUXGQ010000028.1 GCA_030621975.1 Gammaproteobacteria bacterium
GAAGTTATTTTGAAGCGAGTCCTTAGGATGAGTGGGGAGAGGATTTCCGAACAGACACTAACTGGTTGACCAGACTTAAAAATACCGGCCAGGACACCTTTGACGTCGAATCAAAACGGAAAGGCGCTGACCGAGTTGCGGAGCTCCAGGAACTCCTGTACATCCGTCTCGATCTCAAGGCCAAGCCGCTGCAATGCAGGCAGCTCGTGCATGGGAATCCCGGCCGCTGCGGCGGGATTGTCTTTCTGACCGTAGATGTGGGCGACCAATACCAGGTCGCAGTAATCCGCCTCGTCTCCCGGATTTCTGTCCCAGTCCTCCGCTTCCAGGGCAGCGGGGATAAAGTCATCGGGAAAATTCCAGTTGCGCAGGATAACGGCGCCAATCTGGCCCCGAAGCCTATTTATTACCTGTTCGAGCATCGCCTCGTTGCGCACGATTTCGGGATAGTGGCCGGCGTAAGTCAGTATTGGGATGATGCCGATGTCATGCATCAGGCCCACGACGAGGGCCTTCTCGGGATCGAATTTCTTACCGCTGAGCTTGGCGAGCAGAAAGCTCGTCGTGGATATTTCAACGCTGTGCTGCCAGAGCGTCAACATGCGCTTCTGGAGGATCTCGTAGGGCGAATCGAACACCTCTTTGATCACAAAGCTCAAGACCAGATCGTGAACGACCGATAGGCCCAGCCGGACGACCGCGCCGGTGCAGTCCCGTACGGGCGCGCCGCCGGCGTACAACGGACTGTTGGCAACCTTTATCAGCTTTGCGGTGATGGCCGGATCGGAGCGGAGGATCTTGGCCAATGATTCGGCATCGCCGTTTTCCCGCTGCACGACTTCCCGTATTCTGACGGCTACCTCGGGCAAGGAAGGCAAGACCAGGGTGTCGTTCTCGATATCCCGCTCGAGTTCCATATAAAGCTTGGTCTCCAAGGGATAATCCTTCATCTCCCTGGTCCGCTCGATCTCCTCGGCCCTTACCCGCTCGATGAGGGTCTCCACAAGCTTGCGCTCGATCTGCAGGTAGTCTACCGGCGTTACGGTTTCCACGCGGTACTGCCGCGGCAGAAGTTGTGCTATGGGGGCCTTGGCCTTGTCGCTTCCGCTCTCCACGGTGTGCTTGGCGCCATCCTTCGCCACCAGCTGCAGCTTGCCCCCCACCAGATAGATGACCTTATCCGAGGCGGAACCCAATTCCATCAGGCAACGGCCGGCGTTGGCCTGTTTCAAGCGCGCGCCTTTCAGCAACGGCATCAACTGTTCCGTTTCAAGATCGGAGAACGGTTTGAAGGATTTCAGAAGTTGTGGGCTAACTTTTGTCATTTTGATGCAAGAAGCGGCTGTGGAGACGATTGGCCACAACCTGTATCGCCCCGCGACGCGAGATCTTTAACGAGATAGGGTCAGGACAACCGTTTGCGCAGCAGTTCGTTCACCTGCTTGGGATTGGCCTTGCCCTGGGTGGCCTTCATCACCTGTCCCACGAAAAAGCCCATGAGTTTCTCCTTGCCGGCCCTGAACTGCTCCACCTGCCCCGGATTGTTCGCAATGACATCGTCCACGATCTTCTCGATGGCCCCGCTGTCGGTGATCTGTTTCAGACCCCGGGCCTCGATGATGGCATCCGCGTCACCCTCGCCTCGCCACATGGCCTCGAAGACCTGTTTCGCGATCTTGCCGGAAATGGTGTTGTCGGCAATACGCGCCAGCAGGCCGCCCAGCAGGCCTGCGTCGACAGGACTCTGGGCAATGTCGATGCCGTCACGGTTAAGGGCCCCGGAGAGGTCGCCGGCGACCCAATTGGCCGCCAGCTTGGGATCGCCGCCGCCGGCCGCGAGCAGGGCCTCGTAATAATCGGCCGTGGCGCGATTAGCGGTGAGCAGGCTGGCGTCGTAGCGGCCCAATCCGTACTGCTCCATGAAGCGCTGACGCTTGGCATCCGGGAGTTCCGGAAGGCTGGTCTCCAAGGCGGCCACGAAATCGTCGTCGATCTCCACCGGCAGCAGGTCCGGATCCGGAAAATAGCGGTAGTCGTTGGCCTCCTCCTTGCCGCGCATGGGCCGGGTTTCACCCCGCTCCGGATCATACAGGCGGGTCTCCTGCAGCACCTTGCCGCCCCCTTCGAGCAGGTCTATCTGACGTTCCACCTCGAAGCGCAGGGCACGTTCCACAAAGCGGAACGAGTTCAAATTCTTCAATTCGGCACGGGTGCCGAATGCCGCCTGCCCCTTGGGCCGGACCGACACGTTGGCGTCGCAGCGGAAAGAGCCTTCCTGCATGTTGCCGTCGCAGATCCCCAGATACCTCACCAGGGTATGGATCTTACGCATGTAGGCGATCGCCTCCTTCGGCGAACGCATATCCGGCTCTGAGACGATCTCCAGCAAGGGCGTTCCGGCGCGGTTCAGATCGATGCCGCTCATGCCGTGAAAATCCTCGTGCAGAGACTTGCCTGCATCCTCTTCCAGGTGAGCACGGGTCACACCAATTACTTTGGTGCCATCATCTTCCAGGTCGATGGTAACCTGCCCTCGCCCCACGATGGGCAGCTCGTACTGGCTGATCTGGTAACCTTTTGGAAGATCCGGATAAAAATAATTCTTGCGGGCGAATACCGAGCGGCGTTCCACGCCTGCGCCGATGGCCAGTCCAAAACGCCCCGCCATGACCACCGCCTCCCGGTTGAGCACCGGAAGCACGCCGGGAAGCCCCAGATCTACGTTACAGGCCTGGGTGTTGGGGTCCGCCCCGTAGGCGGTGGACGCGCCGGAAAAAATCTTCGATCGGGTGGCAAGCTGGGCATGAATCTCCAGGCCGATAACGGTTTCCCATTCCATATCTATCGTTCCGCTTCAATTCAGACGAACCCGGCAGGCGCCTGTTTGTGCCAGTCGGTCACCTGCTGTAATCGATGCGCCAGGTTCAACAGCCGCGCCTCGGCGAAATAGTTACCGACGATGTGCAGACCCACAGGCATATTCTGGGCGGGTGCCACGGGCACGGAGATCGCCGGCAGGCCCGCGAGATTAACGGCGATGGTGTAGATGTCCGACAGATACATGGTCACCGGGTCGTCGGTTTTCTCACCAACCCGAAACGCCGTGGTTGGCGAGACCGGCCCCATGAGCACATCTACCGTCTCGAAAGCCCGTCTGAAATCGCTGGAAATAAGATGCCGGATCTTCTGGGCCTTGAGATAATAGGCGTCGTAATAACCGGCCGACAAGGCATAGGTTCCGATCATGATGCGCCGCTTGACCTCCGCGCCGAACCCCTCGGCCCGGCTGCGTTTGTAGAGGTCCTCAAGATCCCTCGGCTGCGCGCAACGGTATCCGTAGCGCACGCCATCGAAGCGGGACAGGTTGGAAGAGCATTCCGCGGGCGCCACCACATAATAGGTAGGAACGGCCAGCGCGGAATTCGGCAGACTGACCTCGACCACCTCCGCCCCCAGTCGCCGATACTCCTCGACCGCGTCCCGCACCGATTGGGCGACCGCCGGATCCAGGCCTGCGTCGAAATACTCCTGCACCAGACCGATCCGGAGCCCCGCCAGGTCCGCGTCCAATTGCGCGCCGTAGTCGGGTACCGGCTGCTCCGACGAGGTGGAATCCCGGGGATCGAAACCCGCCATCACCTGCAGCATGGCCGCCGCATCTTCGGCGCTTCGAGTCATGGGACCGCCTTGGTCGAGGCTGGACGCAAACGCGATCATGCCATACCTGGACACCCTCCCGTAGGTGGGCTTGAGACCCGTAATGCCGCACAGGGACGCCGGTTGGCGAATCGAACCACCGGTATCCGTACCGGTTGCGGCCACCGCCAGCCGCGCCGCCACGGCCGCCGCCGACCCGCCGGAAGAACCGCCGGGCACCCGTTCGGTATCCCAGGGATTCCTGACCGGACCGAAGTAGCTGGTTTCGTTGGACGACCCCATGGCGAATTCGTCCATGTTGGTCTTGCCCAGCACCACCGCACCGGCCTCTCGAAAACGGCTGACCACCGCGGCGTCGTAGGGTGAGACGAAGTTGTCCAGCATGCGGGAACCGCAGCTGGTCTTGATGCCCTGTGTGCAGAAGATATCCTTGTGTGCGATGGGAATACCGGTGAGGGGACCGGCCCGGCCCGCTTTCATGCGCTCATCCGCGGCCCGCGCCGTCTCCAGCGCCGAGTCTTCCACCACCGAGATAAAGCTGTTGAGGGCAGCGTCCAGCCGCCGGATACGGTCCAGATACCCCTGGGTCAATTCCAAGCTGGAAAAGTCCCCGGCGCGCAGACCTGCACCCAGTTCCGCAATCGTCTTGTCGTACATCGGTTCTGACAACCCTCTCAACCTTGCTCGATCACCCTGGGCACCAGATAGAGTCCCGCTTCGATGTGGGGCGCGGTGGACTGAAACCGCTCGCGCTGGTCGACCTCGGTAACCTCATCGACACGCAGACGCTGGGCCATGTGCAGGGGATGGGCCATGGGCGAGACGTCCTGGGTGTCCACGGCGTTCATCTGCTCCACCAGTGCCAGGATACTGGACAGGTCGGAAGCATAGGCCTCGGCTTCGTCCTCGGTGATGGCCAGCCTCGCCAGGTGGGCGATCTTTTCTACATCGGCGCGATTCAACGACATGACATTCCAATCTATTCGTACAACGAACTGAACGCACGTTACCATATTTGGGAAAAACATTGCAGCGCCGGATTTCGGGGTCTCTGAATGGGACTTTGTCAGGGTTAAGGCCTGCAATACCTTCCAAAAGTCCTACTAATTCCTTGCTCAAGTCCCTGAGCATTGTTAGATTACGCTATTCGCCGCCGGGGAAAGGGACCAACGCCGAATGCTCTGCCGGCCACTGGCATCTTTAAAGTACTTAAGTTTCACCCACTGACAGCCGATTCAATAATATGTTGTTCAGACGCATTCGCGGTATATTCTCCAACGATCTCTCGATCGACCTGGGTACGGCCAATACCCTCATCTACGCACGTGGTCAGGGTATAGTGCTCGATGAACCCTCGGTGGTGGCTATCCGGCACGACCGCGGGCCGGGCGGGGCCAAATCCGTGGCTGCCGTTGGCGAAGAGGCTAAACAGATGCTCGGCCGCACCCCCAGCAACATCACGGCCATCCGCCCGTTGAAGGAAGGGGTGATCGCGGACTTCACGGTCACGGAAAAGATGCTGCAGTACTTCATCCACAAGGTACACGAGAGCCGACTCATCCGGCCAAGCCCGCGGGTACTGATCTGCGTGCCCTGCGGTTCCACCCAGGTGGAACGGCGCGCCATCAAGGAATCCGCCGCCGGCGCCGGGGCCCGCGAGGTGTATCTGATCGACGAGCCCATGTCCGCCGCCATCGGGGCGGGCCTGCCGGTGGACGAGCCGCGGGGTTCCATGGTGCTGGACATCGGAGGCGGCACCTCGGAGGTCGCCATCATCTCCCTGAACGGCATAGTCTATGCCAACTCCATACGCGTGGGGGGTGACCGCTTCGACGAGGCCATCATCAATTACGTGCGCCGCAACTACGGCACCCTGATCGGCGACGCCACCGCCGAGCGCATCAAGGAGCAGATCGGTTCCGCCTATCCGGGGACCGAGGTCCGCGAGATCGAGGTGAAAGGCCGCAACCTGGCCGAGGGCATACCCCGCAGTTTCACCCTCAACAGCAACGAGATCCTGGAGGCCCTGCAAGAACCCCTGTCCGGCATCGTGGGTGCGGTAAAGACGGCCCTGGAACAGACCCCTCCCGAACTGGGCGCGGACGTGGCGGAGCGGGGCATAGTTTTGACGGGTGGCGGCGCCCTGCTGCGGGATATCGATCGCCTGCTGGAAGAGGAAACCGGGCTGCCCGTGGTGGTGGCGGAGGACCCGCTCACCTGTGTGGCACGCGGCGGTGGTCGCGCACTGGAACTGATCGACGAACGCGGCGGCGAGTTGTTCACGGTCGAGTAGGGATTTTGCAACCGGTCTTCGTCCGCGAGCTCGAACGCTACCGCGCCTCACGACCAGTACGGCCGTCTCGCCGAGGTAACAACGGGATCGACCCAAAATTCCGATATCTGGCAAAAAGTCCCGGCTAGCCCGGATTTCTCACCGGGCAGGCCAGGCCGCATCCCACCAGCGGTGCCTGCGCCGAGGACGTGCCGCAGGAACACCCGGTGTTGTGAGACAGGACGCCCACCATTAAGCTAATATTCACACAAGGCCCCTCCATTGCCACCCGCGTAATCGCGGCAATCATCGTCTCCGTCGTCCTGATGGCTGTGGACCACCGTCAGCATCACATGGAAACCGTCCGTTCCTTTCTGTCGGTGCTCACCTACCCGCTGCAGTATGTCGCCAGTTTTCCCGTCACGGCGAGCCATTGGATGTCGGATCGACTCGCAACCCGCGACCAGTTGCAGACGGAGAATGCACAATTCCGGGAGGAGAACCTCCTGCTGCACGCCCGGTTACAAAAGCTCGCCGCCCTGGAGGCGGAGAACATGCGCCTGAGAGATCTGGTAGAATCCTCCTTCAAGATCGGCGACCGGGCCCTGATCGCGGAGTTGGTCGCCGTGGACATGGATCCCTACAAGCATCAGGTGCTCATCAACAAAGGCAGTCGTTCCGGCGCTTTCGTCGGGCAGGCCGTGTTGGATGCGAACGCGGTAATGGGCCAGGTGACTCATATCACCCCTCTCACCTCCACGGTACTCATGATCACCGATGCCAGCCACGCCCTGCCCGTACAAGTCAGCCGCAACGGCCTGCGTTCCATCGCCGTGGGGACGGGACGCATCCATCAGCTGGAGTTGCCACACCTGCCCAACAACGCGGACATCCAGGAAGGGGACCTGTTGGTCACCTCGGGTCTGGGGGGGCATTTCCCGCCGGGTTATCCGGTAGCGGTGGTCACCTCGGTCACCCAGGACCCCGGCCAGCCGTTTCTGACCGCAATCGCCACACCCAGCGCACACCTGGAACGTAGTCGCGAGGTCCTGCTGGTCTGGACCCTGGAGCCACCCGTCGACACCGCGCTTGTCTCTGAATCGAGCACGGAACCGGAGGTCGCAGACAGCGAGGCACTGGAACGTTGATGCTGGTGCGACACCATGGCGCGTTCACCATCCTGGCCAGCTTCATGCTGGCGCTGGTGCTTACGATCCTGCCGCTGCCGGACCTGGCCCAGAGCTTCCGTCCCCAGTGGGTAGCACTGGTATTGATCTACTGGTGCCTGGCCCTGCCTGAGCGGGTCGGCATCGGCATCGGCTGGAGCTGCGGACTCGTGCTCGATGTAATGACCGGGACCCTGCTCGGCCAGCACGCCCTGGGACTGTCGCTGGTCGCCTTTCTCACCCTCAAGCTTCATCAGCGCACCCGCCTGTTCCCCCTCTGGCAGCAGGCCCTGACCGTGCTCGTCTTGTTGTTTGTGGAACGACTGCTGTTTCTCTGGGCGCTGGGCGCCGCGGGTCAGGCCACCCCTTCTTTGTGGTACTGGGCGCCACCGTTCATCGGCATGCTGCTCTGGCCCTGGTTGTACATCGTTCTGCGTGATACGCAGCGGCGGTTCAGGGTTACCTAGGTTTACCCCCGGGACCAATGCCACACATCGCCATCAAGAACTACCTGCATGAAAGCCAGCTGTTTCTGGGACGGGCGATCGTTTCCGCCATCATCGTCATCGCCCTGTTGCTGGCGTTGGTCCTGCGCCTCGGCTACCTGCAGATCGTCAGCCATGATCATTTCACCACCCTCTCCCAGGACAACCGGGTCAAGCTGGTCCCGCTCGCTCCGACCCGTGGCTTGATCTATGACCGCAACGGGGTGCTGCTGGCCCAGAATGTGCCGGCCTACAGCCTGGAGATCACCCCCGAAAGGGTGCGGGACATGCAGGCCACCCTGGAGGGGTTGGGCAAACTCATCCCCATCAGCGACGATGACCGGGAGCGTTTCGCCGAGCTCAGAAAACAGGGGCGCCGCTTCGACAGCATCCCGATTCGCGTGAAACTCGACGAAGAGGAGGTCGCACGGTTCGCCGTGAACCGGCACCGCTTCCCCGCAGTCGACATTCAGGCCAAACTGCTGCGCGAATACCCGCTGGGCCCGGAGACCGCCCACGTACTGGGCTACGTGGGGCGCATCAATGAGCAGGAACTCAAGGAGATCGACACCTCGAACTACAGCGGCACCAGCTATATCGGCAAAAACGGGGTAGAGAAATACTACGAGGACCTGCTGCACGGAAAGGTGGGTTTTCAACAGGTGGAAGTCAACGCCTCGGGAAGGGTCCTGCGGGTGCTGGAAGACCAGCCGCCGACCCCCGGCTCTGACCTGAGGCTGTTCCTGGACAACGGTCTGCAGGAGGAAGCCATGCAGGCACTGGGCGACTACAACGGCGCCGTCGCCGCCATCGACGTCAAGACCGGCGGTGTGCTGGCGCTGGTAAGCAAACCCGGCTTCGATCCCAACCTGTTCGTGGAAGGCATCAGCACCAGGACCTACACCGAGCTGCGGGACTCGGAAGACAAGCCCCTGTTCAACCGGGCCCTGCGCGGTCAGTATCCCCCGGGCTCCGCCATCAAGCCTTTCGTCGGTCTGGCGGGACTGGAGACGCAAACGATCGGCCTCAGCGACGAGAAATACTGTCCCGGGTTTTATCGGCTTCCCGGTCATTCCCACAGATACCGGGACTGGAAGAAGACGGGCCACGGACCGATGGCCATGCATGACGCCATCGTGCAGTCCTGCGATGTCTATTTCTACGATCTGGCCCGTGCCCTCGGGGTGGACCAGCTGCAGGAGTTCCTGGCGCGTTTCGGGTTTGGCAGCCGCACCGGGGTGGACCTGTCCGGCGAGCTGGGCGGCCTGCTGCCATCCCGGGAATGGAAAAGCCGCAGCCGCGGCGAGCCCTGGTACCCCGGAGAAACCCTGATCATGGGCATAGGCCAGGGCTATTTCCTGGTCACGCCGCTGCAGCTGGCGTCCGCCGTGGCCACCCTCGCCTCCCAGGGCAAGCGCCTGCGCCCGCGCGTGGTAGCGAGTATCCAGGCGCCGGGGGAAAACGAGGCCCCCAAGCCGACTGCTGCCGATCCGCAGCAACTCGACGTCTACTCGATCGATGACTGGGGGCGAATTACCGCCGCCATGACCGACGTGGTGGAGGGCCGGCGGGGGACCGCCCGGCGCATCCGCACCGACAGCTACCGGATCGCCGGCAAGACCGGTACCGCCCAGGTCTTCACGGTCAAACAGGACGAAGAGTACGACGAGGAAAAAGATCAGCCGCAAATTGCGCGATCACGCCCTGTTCGTGGCCCTCGCGCCGGTGGAGGACCCACAGATCGCGGTGGCCGTCATCGTCGAAAACGGCGGCCATGGGGGCTCTGTGGCCGCGCCCATAGC
>JAUXGQ010000169.1 GCA_030621975.1 Gammaproteobacteria bacterium
GCCGTGATCCGTGTGGATGACATCACTCAACGCGCGCGTCTCGAACAGACCATGGTGCAAACGGAGAAGATGCTGTCCGTGGGCGGGCTTGCCGCCGGTATGGCCCATGAGATCAACAACCCCCTGAGCGGCGTGCTGCAGAGTTGTCAGAATATTCAACGCCGCCTGTCCACTGACCTGCCCGCCAATCGCGCCATGGCTGATTCCATGGGGCTGGACCTGGGTCTGGTACACAGTATCTGGAAGAACGCGGCATTCTAAATTTCGTATCCGCCATCCAACAGGCCGCCACTCGGGCCAGCCGTATCGTGGCCGACATGCTGGCCTTCAGTCGCAGCAGTAACGTCGAATTCCAGCCGACCCGGATGGAGGAAATATTGGAAACCGTGGTGAGGCTTGCCGCCAGTGACTATGATCTTAAAAAGAAATACGATTTCAAACAGGTCGAGATCGTTCGCGACTTCACCCCGGATTTGGGCGAGGTAGTATGCGACCGTACGGAGATCGAACAGGTCCTTCTCAACCTGATCAAGAACGCGGCCCAGGCGATGGCCACCCACGACAGGTCGTCACCGCACCGCATTGTTTTGCGCACCCGTCCGGATGGCGAGTTTGTACGGGTCGAGGTTGAGGACAACGGTCCGGGCATGGACAGCCAGACCAAGCGACGGGTATTCGAGCCCTTTTTCACCACCAAGACCGTGGGTGTAGGTACCGGCCTGGGGCTCTCGGTTTCCTATTTCATCGTCACCGAACAACACAAGGGCACCCTGGAAGTCGAGTCAGCGCCGGGAGAAGGGGCCCGCTTCATCGTCCGCTTGCCGATTCGGGGCGGATAGCCCGGGCTGGTTGCGCTACACCCGGATGTGGGGAGGCTTACCGGGTCAGGGGGGGCCATGCCCTGTCCGCGCGTCCCAGAACCGGCATGCCCATTGGAAATGTTCAATAATGCAACCACGGATAAACACGGATAGACACGGATTTTTTGTGGTAAGTAATAGTAAACGTAGGCTGGGGCTTGCCCCAGCTTTTTGTTTCGCGACGCACTAACCCGGATATTTCACCACAGAGGACGCAGAGGGCACAGAGTTTATTGAATTTAAGAGGTTTCTCATACAACGATGAAACCGGCGTGTTTACACAGCGTTCCGAGATACATACAGGACCGTTTAACGTTAGCCGTTATTCTCTCTGTGTCCTCTGCGACCTCTGCGGTTTATCGGTGAGAAAGGCGGGCTAAGCAGCAAAGCTGGGGCGAGCCCCAGCCTACATTTGCTGAAGATCCAAGGTTATCCGTGGTTAAGACATTTTGAACGATGTACCCGAGATCGTTTATCTCGTAACGAGCGTCGCGGACCAGGGTCGACGGTGGGCTAACGTCCCGTACCCGCTTTGATCGCCTGCAGCAGGTCCAGGATGGCAGCCGCTTTGTCCAGGGTCTCCTGATACTCCGCCTGTGCATCCGAATCCGCAACGATGCCGCCTCCGGCCCAGAACCGTGTGAGGTCGTGGGAATGGACAAGCGTGCGGATGGCCAGGTTGGTGTCCATGCTGCCGTCGAAACCGACGTAGCCTATGGCGCCGCAATAGACCCCGCGGCGCTGAGGCTCCAGTTCTTCGATAATTTGCATGGCCCGCAATTTTGGTGCACCGGTGATCGAACCGCCGGGAAAACAACCGCGCAGAAGACTCAAAGCGCCCTGGCCCTGGGCGAGGCGCCCCCGCACCGTACTGACCAGGTGATGTACTCTGGCGAAGCTTTCCACGGCAAAGAGTTCGGACACCTGGATGCTGCCGAAAGCGCAGGTCTTACCCAGATCATTGCGCAGCAGGTCCACGATCATGACGTTCTCCGCCCGGTCTTTAGCGCTGTGGCGTAATGCGTCAATCCGTGCCCGGTCCTGTGCGGGGTCTGTTGCGCGAGCAAGGGTCCCTTTGATGGGCCTGGTTTCCACCTGGTCCCCCCATACCCGTAGAAAACGTTCCGGCGACGAACTCAGGATCTGTCCGTAAGGGGTGTTCAAGAAGGCCCCGAACGGGGCCGGATTGAATCGGCGCAGCCCCTTGTACAACTGCAATGGATTGCCCGTCGCCGGCACCGAAAAGCGTTGCGCAAAATTTACCTGATAACAGTCGCCGTCCCGAATATAGCGCTTAATGCGTCTGAGCGCCGAGGCATACTCAGATCGGGTCATGTTGGGTCGTACCTCCCCGACGACCCGGAAGGCTGGCCCGGGAAGTGGCGGTCCGGGTTGGCTGAAGCACCGCGCTAGGTCGTCCCAGGTCTTCTTTTTCCCGGGCCGACCCAGCAACCTGCTGCGCTTTTCCCGATGATCCACCACCAGCGCCCAGTCGTAGATGCCGATTGCCATCTCCGGCAGGCCTTCTATGTCTTCAGCCAGGCTGGGAAGTCGCTCGATGCGGCGGCACAGGTCGTAACCCCAATAACCGACGGCGCCTCCGCAAAAAGGCAGATCGGTGTCAACGCCCTCGAGCTTTGGGCCCAGTACCGTCTCCACCAGTGAAAAAGGATCATCCCGCGACAGCCGTACTCCCCCTTGGTCCCGGATCTCGGTCAGCTTCCCACGGGTGGTGAGAGTTATTCGGGGATCTGAGGTAAGGATGTCGAAGCGGCCTTGCGGGGCGTAAGGATGACCGCTGTCCAGAAACACCGCCCAGGGTCGCCCCGCGATGGTATGGAACAGCCGGGAACTGTCCTCAAAATAGGGCAGATCGTGAATCTTGAGCGAAGTCGCGCGCATCTGATTATATTCGCGAGGCGGGCATGTTGTTTTTCCGGAGCCCAGTCGGTCCTCGCCGTGTCACCGCAAACGATACCTTATGAGGGAGGGAAAGGATACGACCCCTGTATCCTGACGTGCGGTTCGTTTACGGGTTGGATTCTGGGTTAAAATGCCCCGTTTCATATCCAACAATATCAACCAAAGATTCGCATGATTATTAGTCGATTTTTGAAACCCAAATGGCGGCGCGCCAATCCCGAGACCCGCAAGCAGGCCGTTAACTCATTGACCGATCAAGGGGTTCTGTCGGAGATCGGCCGCTCCGACCCGGATCCCGCGGTTCGCCGCATGGCCTGTAAGAAGCTACATGATGTTGAGGTGCTGGCTGTCGTCGCCGAATCGGATGGCGATGCAGGCGTCCGCGAATTCGCCGCCGCGCGCCAGCGCAGGTTGCTCTGCGGCACGGAACCCGACAGCCCCCCCTTGGAAAAACGCCTTGCACATCTGGCGGGTTCCCATTCGGTGCGCCTGTTGGAACAGGTGGCGGCGCAGGGGAAAGAGCCGCAGTTAAGGCTGCAGGCCGTGCAATGCGTTGATGACGCAGACGTCTTGTCAGAGATAGCTGCCAGAGACAGCTCGGCGCCAGTACGTCTGGCGGCGGCCGAACGTCTGGGGGACAAAGACGCCCTGGAGCGCGCCCTGCGCAAGTCCCGTAAGAAGGACAAGAAGGTTTACCGGCTCGCCCGCGCGAAACTCAGAGAGATCGCAGAGCGGGAACAGGCGCCGGACCGGATTCGTGGTCAATGCGAGGGGCTTTGTGAGCGGCTGGAAAAACTTGGCCGCGGCCAGACCTGGGTGCAGGACAATGCTGTTCTGGAACATGTGCACAAACAGTGGCAGGCCCTGGAATCACAGGCCGAAACGCAGCTTGTGGAACGTTATCGAGCAGCGCGTCAGCGATTTCTAGAAGGTTATCAGGCCTATTGTGCCGGAAACCAGCTCCGAATCCGGGAGCAGGAGAACCGTGCGGATGTCAGGCGCCGGAAACAGGAACTTCTGGACGAGTTGGATGTGGCGCTGGCGAGCAATAGCGAAACGGTGCTGCAACAGGTATTGGAGCGAGTTCCACTGCAATGGGAGGGCCTGGAACATCCGTCGGAGCCGGACGCGGCCGAGATGCGGCTGGCGGCGGATTTTGCAGACAGTCTGAACAAGGTTCGTATCGGCCTGAAGCAGTTCCAACAAGGTCACGCCCGGCAGGCCCGTCTAAAGGAGCTGGCCGGGGAGATAGAAAGCTTGTTCGCAGAACGCGCACCGCTGCATGCGGCGGCGATTGCGGCTGTGGAGCGGGAAGCCGGGGACATCACCGACGGGGTCGGGCAAGGGGACCATGCGCAGAGGTTGCGACAAGGTTTGGCGAAGCTGACCCGGCGTTTCGAGGAGCAGCGGCGGAAAGCGATCGAAAAGCAGGAACGACTGGCGGGTCGCGTGCAAGAGTTGGAACAGGCCCTGGAAACCGGGGTATTGAAAAAAGCGACTTCCGCGTATCAGAAGCTCGACGCGGATATCGAGCTGATAGAGGCAAGCGGTCTCCTCGACCAGCAGGTCCGCCCCGCAAAACAGGCGTTACGCGCCATGCTCCCGCGCCTGCGGGAACTGCAGAATTGGCGCAAATGGGGGACGGACCAGCACAGGGAATCGCTTTGCCGATCCATGGAGCAACTGGTGGACGCTGATCTTGAGCCCGAATTGCTCGCCGATCATTTGCAGGAGCTTCAGATCGAATGGAAGGGTCTGGACAGGAGCGGTTCGCCCGGCAATCGGGCGCTGTGGGATAGATTTCATACGGCCTCGGATCGGGTCTTCGAGCGTTGCGGCCCTTACTTCGAGGAACAGGCGCGGCAAAGAGAGACGAGCAGGACACAGAGGGAGGCGTTATGCGCCGACCTGGAGGAGTTTCTGGAGAAGATCGACTGGGAAAGCATGGATTGGAAGAAGGCGGTGCGGGCGGAACGGGAAATGCGCAACGCCTGGTCTGCGCTGGGCCCGGTAAAGCCCAAGGCGCGGAGGGAGCTGGACAAGCGATTCCGCAAGGCGCTGAAGGTGTTGAACAAACATTTGGCCGAAGAACGAACCCGTAACCAGGCCCACAAACAGCGCCTGATCACTGAGGCCCTGGCGCTGCGGGACGCACCCGATCTCGACAAGGCGATCCTGGAACTGAAAAACCTGCAACAGCAATGGCACACAACCGTAGCGGGCAAACACGGACATGAGAACAGGATCTGGCGAGAGTTCCGCACCGCCTGCGATGAAGTGTTCGCCCGCCGGCACAAGCAGGATGAGACGCGTCGCGAGGCATTGAAGGCGTACCAGAAGACGCGACAGGGTGTATGCGAAGAGCTCGAAGTCCTGGTACAGTCAGCAAGCGTAGGGGAACGGGAACTGCAGCAGGGTTTCCAGGCGCTGGAGATTCGATGGAACGCGGCCGCCGAGCTGGAAGTTCCCCAATCCACGGTGCGCGAATTGCTGCGCCGCTGGGACCAGGCGGCGCGGCGATACCGTGGGCGTCTCCGGGAGTTCAGGTATTTCCAGGCCCGCGAGCAGCTGGAGCGTTTGCGTCGACGAGCGGCGTTATGCGACGAGTTGGAAGGGTGCCTTGAGCATCCCGGGGA
>JAUXGQ010000133.1 GCA_030621975.1 Gammaproteobacteria bacterium
AAGACAGGTCCCACAATTCGCTACGCGAAACACCCGCTTACAGCTTAACCCAACTCACCTGTCAGCGCACCTCATGCCAGGCGCCCACCGGCTCATAGGATTTTTTCAACAGGTCCACCGTCACCACGTGCGCGCCGCGGGCACCGATGCGCCGGTTGGGACCATAGCTGAGCAGCGGCGTCAGTCCGGTCTGGTAGGCATAGAGCGCTTCGAGGGCATCCACCAGCGCCAGGCGGCTCAAGTCCCGACCGCTGCGGCGCAGACCTTCCACCAGCAGCTTGGCGGCTGCCAAGGCGGCGATCTGTCCCTGCAGGTGGTCGGGTGGCAGCGCGTGAGCCTGCGCCAGCTTTTCATATTCGCTGCGACCGCTATCACTGATGTCGCTGCTCAGCGTCGGATAGGCGAGAAAAAGCCGCTGGTCAAACGCCGGCGGCGCATCGAACAGTGGCCGCGGCACGAACGCCGACAGCAGGTATATGCGCGGGCTCTGCTCTCGCTCGGCCAGTGCCGCGAGCAGGGGTTCGAGGTCGGCCTGATCGCCAAAGAAGAACAGCGTATCGCTGGCGCTCGCCGCGACGCGCCCGGCAAGCGCCTCGACGTCCATCTCACCGCGGGGATAACGCAGCGTCACCGCTTCCTCTGAAGCACCCTCCCCCTGCTGCTCCTCCACTGCCCTCACCAGCCGGTCCACATGCTCGCCCTCCGGCCCGACCACCACCGGCTTGCCGGCAGGCGCCTCCTTGAAAGCCACGTCGGCCAGCGCCCGGGCCTGCTCGACAAAGCCCGGGTACAGATAGAAAGCGGCTGCGTTGATAAACGCATCGCCCGGATCGAGCGTGAACGGCCCGATGAGGGGCGTATCCTCTTCGCGCAACAGATCGAGTATCTGCTGGTCCAGCCCCACGGTATAGGCACCGACCAGGGCAAAAATACCCTCGCGTTGGAACGCCGTGCGCAAGTTGCCGAGCGTCGCCTCGGGCGAGTCGCCATAGGGAACGGCGAGCAACTCAAGACGGCGCCCAAACACCCCGCCGCTCGCATTCACTTCCTTAAAGTAGGCAAGCATGACCTGCGCCATGGCCTGCCCGAGTGCTCCCTGGGGCCCCTGCAGCGGCAGCAGGCTGGCGACCTGAATCCGCTTGTTATCCACGCCGGGGTCGTGATCCGTCTCCAGGTGAGTGAGATAGGCCACCAGGTCAGCCATGTCGCCATCGGAGAGCGTATACAGCGGCATGGACTGATCCAGGCGGTTGTCCGCCGGATCGAGCCCGGTCCTCAGCACGCGTGCCAGGCCCGCCTTGTCGAAGGCGTGATGACGACGGCCGTCTTCGTGGACGTGGCCGTAGACCTTGGTCAGTTGACTCCAGCGAATATCGGTCGGAATGACACCACCCTCGGGGCGACCCCGTCCGTCCGGGCCGTGACAGCTGGCGCAGGGGGCGGCACTGGCCGGCAAGGCCACCGCTTCGCGGCCCACGTAGGCGGTGACCTCACCGCCACTCGGGCTGGTGCCGTGCAGATAGATCTGCTTACCCCGGCTCTGCCCGGCACTGAGTGCGGCAGCAGCATGGGTCGAGGCAAACGCCACCACAAGCCCTACCGCGGCAACGGCGACCCGCTTGCGCAGACCGCGCAGCGATTTCATGTCAACGTCAACCCGGACTCTCCTCGGCGAGCGCCCGCAACTGCTGGGCGACCCCTTGCGGCGGCACCATGGGCATCACCCGGGTCCAGTGGCGCGTCCTGTCGTTGCCGGCCAGCATCAGGGTGGAGTGAGCCTCGACCTCCTGGGTGTACTGTCCGAGCCGCTTGACAATAAAGTCGAGATTCTCCTTGGGTCCGGTGAGGAACAGCCAGCGGCTCTCGTCCACACCCTGTTTTGTAGCGAACTCCTTCATGGCCTGCGGCGTGTCGCGCTCCGGGTCCACGCTGACGGAGATAAACCAGACCTCGTCTTTTATGGTCGGGACCATCAGGTTGCGTACCTGCATGAGCTTGTGGGTCACCATCGGGCAAGCATCCGGACAGTTGGTGAAGATAAAATTTATCAATACCACGCGGCCCTTGAGCACGTCGCTGTAGAAACGCAGCTTCTTGCCGTTCTGGTCGACCACTTCCAGATCGGTGAAGAACTTGCGCGCTTTTTCCTCAGCTGCGGCATTGTCGGCCTGGGCCGCGTCGCGCGTCGCCTCGGCAAAACTGACCAGTGGGACCGCCATCAGGCCGAGGCACAGGACCATGGCTATGTTGCGTAGAGTGTTCATCGTTTAACCTCCCACCGCGGTCTGACGCGCGGCCTGTAATGCATTTACCTGATCCATGATGCGGTCGGGGCTGGGGAAGCCGAAGAAACGCGACCATTCCCCGCTGCGTCCGTCACCCACCAGCACCATGGAAGGATGATCCTCGAAGTTGGGGCTGTAGGCGCCCAGGCCGTTCAGCACTTCGTCCATGCTCCGCTTGCCCCCGGTCAGCCAGATCCAGCCCGGTTGGGCCTGGTGTCTGGCGGCGTAGGCCTTGAGGCGCTGCGGCGTATCCCGGGTCGGGTCGATGCTCACCGATACCAGGACCACATCGTCACCCAGGTGGTTACCGAGTTTTCCCTGCACCTGGCCGAACAACGCCGAGAGCACCGGGCAGACGGTGGTGCAGCTGGTGTAGATAAAGTCGATGACGACGATCTTGTCACCGATGACATCGCTGGCAAACTTGACCTGGCGGCCGTCCTGGTCGACCAGCGTCAGGTCCAGCAGATCCACCTCGGTGGACTTGGCCGGTTCGGCCGGCTTGTTGAGCATGGCCTTGTGGTGAGCGTGCGGGTCGGCCCCGCCCTCGACGATGGCTTCGTGCTGGTGGTGCTCATGATCGGCCTGCTCCGCTGTGACATTCACCGCCGCCAGCCCTGTGGCAAGGAACAGCGCAATCAATTTCAACGCTGAAAAATAGTCATACTTCATACTCAATCTCCAATCCTAAATCATTCTATGCCCCCTCTCCCTCCGGGAGAGGGGATCAGAAAAGCTAACGCTTTGATTTTATATCCCCTCATCCCAGCCTTCTCCCGGAGGGAGAAGGGGCTACAACCTTCTACAACACCCTCCGGAGGTAGAAGGGACTAGTTGTTTTTTGGTCTCTCCAGCGGGATCAGGATCGCAACCTCGGCCTCCTGCCGCAGACGCTCAGTCTCCTGCTCGACCGCTGCCTCCATCTTCTCCCCGCGTATATGCTCGCGCAGTTGTTCGCGAACTTCATCCAGCGGCAGCAGGCGTGCCTCCTTGCGTTCCTCGAGGCGAAGGATGTGCACACCGAAGGCCGTCTCCACCGGGTCCGAGACCTCGCCTGGCTGCAGCGCAAAGGCCACGGATTCGAAGGCCGGCACCATCTGGCCGCGGTGGAAGAAACCGGTGTCGCCGCTCTGACCGGCGGTCGAATCATCCGAGTGCTTTCTCGCCAGTTCGGCAAAGTCCTCACCGCTGCGGGCCTGCTCCAGGATGGGAGCCATCTGCTTGCGAATCGCTGCCCGGTCGTCGGTGGTACCCATCGGCTTCCAGGTCAGCAGGATGTGCCGCACCCGCACCTGCTCGGGCAGGGTCAGCCGAAGCTCGTTGTCGCGGTAATAGGTTTCAAGTTCTTCATCAGACACTGTCGCGACACCGGCGCGGACGCCGTCCAGGTATTTTGCGGCCGCGATCATGCGTGCCACATGTTCCCGGTAGCTCTCCTCTGTAAAGCCCTCGCTCTCAATACGGCGGGTAAATTCTTCGGAGGTCTTGAAGGGCTCGCTGACCTCGGTCAGGGCGGCGTCAATCTCCCCGGTGCTGACTTCGATACCCTGTGCCTCGGCGGCCTGCCGGATCAGTTCCTGCTCGATCATCAGGTCCATGGCCTCGCGGCGCAGCCGGGTCAGCTTTTCGAGGTGATCGCCCCGCCCGGCGACGTTGACGCCGTAGGGGCGCCGGTACTCCTGGTAGAAGGCGTTGAAGCGTTCATTGCTGATCTCGACCCCGTTGACCCGCGCCGCAATGCCGGGGTGGCTGCCCTGCGCCCAGGCCAGGGATCCGAGACCCAGGGCCAGCAGAGCCGCCAGCAACCTGATCCCCCGCGGCATCGCCGTCATGCCCCGTCGGCCTTCGACTGAGGCCTGATCTCCTTCTCCCCGGCCGGAGCCGGCGTGCCCATCAGACTTGCAAAGGGCAGATCAGTGTAGTTGAGTTTTTTGGACCTCGATCCTACGAACACGTAATAGGTGGCCAGGGAATCCACCTTGACAGTGGCCTCGTACAGGCCTTCTCCCAGCGACCTGGCCGGCACCACCCTACGGCCGCGCCCGTCGGAACGGTAGTAGAGCACGGTCACGTCGGGAATGTCGCCGGCGGGCTCGGCGGTCACTGTGTCGGTGAGCTTGAATTTCACCGTGGTGCTGCCACCCACCGGCACACGCCTGTCAGCAATCTGGTACTCGATCGCTATTTTCCCCGCCGTGGTCTGAAACTCCGGGTTGGGCACCACTTTCGCGCTGAAGCAATGCAGGAAGCGCGGCGTGTCCATCATCAAGGCGATGTCGTAGGTGCCTTCAACGGGAATCTTCACCCGGCCGGTGTACACGCCGGGCTCGAGCTCGGTGAGGCTGCGGTCGACGATCTCGATAGCCCGGGCATCATGGCCGTAGTTGCGGAACGCACCCATGGGGGCGGCCATGCCCTCCATGTAGTAGTGAACCGTCCCTTCCGCCTGGTTGACAATGTAGGTGGCGGCCTCCTTGACCGAGGGCACGATGCTGTCGGCGATGCTGATCTCGGCGGCGGCACCCGGTGGGTTCTGGCCGGCCGGGATGTAGGTGACCGGCGGCGTCTTGGCTTTGTCGAGCTCCGACAGCGGGATCAGACCGACATCATGGGTACCCAGCGAGCGAATATAGCCGAAGGCCCGGGTGAAGCTCACCTGGTAAGGCTGGGTCCCGACCTGGATGGTATGCGCCAGCTTGTCGGTGGAGGCGTCAATGACATAGACGTTGTGATCCACGGGGTTGACCACCATGCCCCAGCGCCCGTCCTGGGAAAACCGCATGGGGCCCAGACCCGGTTTGGCCTCGATGCGGCTGCGGATCTCCAGGCTTTCGGTATCCACCACAGTGATGCTGCCGGTCTTGCCGTCGGCCACGTACAGGGCCTTGCCGAGCGACGAGAAGGCCAGTGAGATGGGTACCTCCCCGGTCTCCAGGTCCTTGACCTTGTTCAGTGACTGCACTTCGATCACCGACACCGTACCCTCGTCCCGGTTGCTGACAAAGGCGTAGCGGTCGTCGTCGGAGAAGGCGATTTCGTGATGGCCCTTGCCGGTGGCGATGAAGGCGACCTGTTTGAAATCCGCCGTGTCGATGACAGTGACGCCGCTCGTCTCGACCTTGCGCGCGTTATTGCCCACCCACAGATAGCGCTCGTCGCCCTGCAACACGGCGCGGGTGGGTTGCTCCCCGGCATCCACTTGCCCGGCGACCTTGAACGTCTCGGTGTCGACCAGGGCGACCTTATCGGCCAGCGGCATGCTGACGAAGATGCGTTTCTGATCCCCGGTCTTGGCCCAGTCCGCGCCCGGATGGTCGAGGTTGACCTGGGCAAACAGGTTAGTGATACCGGTGATGCCCACCACCGGATCGATCACCGAAATCGAGGCATCACGGTTCAAGACCAGCAGGAAGTGGCTGTTGAGGTCGATCATGGGCCGCACGCCGACGATACCCTGAAGGTAGGTTGTGACCCGGTCGGTACAGGTCATCGGCTTATCGCCCTTGGCCTGCCAGGCCTCGGAGAGGTCCATCCAGGCCGCCGGATAGCGCCCCTTGATAGGCTCACCGGTGCTGGCATCGGTAATGCGGAAAGAAACGTCGGCCCAGTCGGCGGCCAACAAAGTCGGAGCGGAGCCAAGGC
>JAUXGQ010000447.1 GCA_030621975.1 Gammaproteobacteria bacterium
CACCGAAGCGCTTCCACTCGGATCCGGTCCAGGCCTCCACCGGTCGGTACTCTTCTTTGTAGCGCATTTTTCTGCAGTTCTCTATCCAGTATCCCAGGTAAAGCCAGGGCAGGCCCAGGTTGTGTGCCTGCTCGATTTGCCAGAGCACGGCAAACACCCCCAGGCTGAGCGATGTCAGCTCAGGATCGAAAAAGGTGTAAACCGCCGACAGTCCCCGTGGCAGCAGATCGGAGACCGCAACGGCCGCCAGGCGCTGGTTGAGACGGAATTCGCAAAACAGGGTTTGCGTCCAGGGCCCGGCGAGGAAATCCAGATAGGTCTGCGGTGCCACGTCGTGCATACCGCCCTCTGGGTGGCGGTCGCCGGTGTAGCGTTGATAGAGCTCGAAATGTTCAGCATCGAAGCCGGCGGGCCTGATGCTGATATCCAGCATGGGTTGGTTCTTTTTCCAACAGCGCCGCTGTGAGCGTTTGGGATGAAAGTCCCGTACCGGTACGCGCAGGGCCACACAGGCCTGACAGCGAGGACAGTAGGGGCGGTAGATATGACCGCCGCTGCGCCGGAAGCCCTGGTCAATCAATCCCTGATAGGATTCGACGTCCACTGGAAACGATGGATCGACGAACAGGGTTCGGGCCACCTCGTGCGGTCGGTAGGAACAATCATGATCCGGGCTGAGGTAAAACGCCGGTGTGGATCTCCTGGCCACGGTCCCGTTACTCACATCGCCCCGTCGGGGGTCTCGGGATAGCTTGGGTCCAGGGTCTCCCAGGAACCGGTCCGGCCCGGCACGGGGCACCAGTGGCGCAACGCATCGACAAAGGAACTGCGGGGTATCTGTATGGCGCCCAGACTCTCGAGATGAGGGGAATAGATCTGGCAATCGATCATCTGATAGCCCCAGTCAGACAAGACGTTGACCAGGTGAACCAAGGCGATCTTGGAGGTGTCGCTGGCCCGGCTGAACATGGATTCCCCGTAAAACACCCGTCCCAGCGCAACGCCGTAAAGACCCCCCGCCAGCGTATGCTCCCGCCAGATCTCCACCGAATGGGCATGACCCGCCCGGTGAAGGTTCGCATAGGCGTGCATCAGTTCCGGGAGGATCCAGGTCCCGTTGCCGTCGGGTCTTGGTTCCGCGCAGGCCCGGATGACGGCTCCGAAGGCGCGGTCCAGAGTCGCCATGTAGGCCCGTTTGCGGAGGGTTTTTCTCAGGCTTCGAGATATCTTGAGGTGGCTCGGAAAGAGCACGGTGCGGGGATTCGGGGACCACCAGAGAATAGGCTGTCCTTCGCCGTACCAGGGAAAGATACCATGCCGGTAGGCGTTCAGAAGGCGGGTGACGGACAGGTCACCGCCCACCGCCAGCAAACCGTCCGGTTCCGTTTCCGCTGCCTCCACATCCGGAAAAGGCGCGTTAGGGCTGCTCGGATTCAGCGCATACAGCATGGGTCAAAGGGCTGCGCGAAGACGGCTCTGAGCCAGGCGTATAGCCCGGCCCGACCAATGGCGTTTTCGGAAGCGATCAATCCCCGGCTGCCAGTGCATCCAGATACTTCTCCGCGTCCAGCGCAGCCATACAGCCGGTACCCGCCGAGGTAACTGCCTGGCGGTAGACGTGATCCGTCACATCGCCGGCCGCGAAAACACCGGGGATACTGGTCTGAGTGGCGTTACCCTCACTTCCGCCGTGAACCTTCAGGTAACCGTGCGCCATATCGAGTTGATCGGCGAACAGGTCTGTGTTCGGTTTATGACCGATGGCGATAAACACGCCGTGCAGTTCGATATCTTTCGCGGAACCGTCTTTGACATTCTTTATCCGCATACCGGTGACCCCGCTCTGGTCGCCAAGCACCTCGTCCAACACCTGATCCCACTCGATGATCACGTTCCCGTCTTCCGCTTTCCGGATCAGCTGATCGGCGAGAATTTTTTCCGCGCGGAACTTGTCGCGACGGTGAACAACGGTGACTTCGGCGGCGATATTGGACAGGTAGAGCGCTTCTTCAACGGCTGTACTGCCCCCGCCTATAACTGCGACTTTCTGATTTTTATAGAAAAATCCGTCACAGGTCGCACACGCGGAAACACCGCGCCCCTTGAATGCCTCTTCCGACGGCAGGCCCAGGTAGCGTGCGGAGGCCCCGGTGGAGATGATCAGGCTGTCGCAGGTGTAGATCGCCTGATCGCCGATCAGGCGAAAAGGACGTTCCTGAAGTTCTGCCTTGTTGATATGATCGAAGATGATTTCGGTTTCGAAACGCTCGGCATGTTTGCGCATACGCTCCATCAAATCGGGTCCCAGGACACCTTCGTTATCGCCGGGCCAGTTATCGACATCGGTAGTGGTCATCAGCTGTCCGCCCTGTTCCATACCGGTGACCAGGACCGGTTTCAGGTTGGCACGGGCCGCATAGACCGCGGCGGTATAACCCGCGGGCCCGGAACCCAGGATCAGCAGGCGGCAATGCTTTGTTTCACTCATGTAGAATTACTCCTGGTTACACGTTCAGACAGATTTGCCGGAACCCGGAGCGGCACTCGGGACAAACAAGTCTGATTGGAATTATTTGCCGGGTGGTGAAAATCTGGCTACATACTACGTAATGTTTTCCAACCGGTAAAGGTGAGCCAATGCGAGTGGGCGTACCCCGTGAAATCAAGCCCCTGGAAGGGCGCGTGGCGCTGGTGCCGGAGGCTTGCACGGACCTCATCGCTCAGGGGCATGAGGTGTTCGTGGAGCAGGGAGCGGGAGCGCTCAGTGGCTTTCCCGATCAGGACTATCTGCAGCGGGGTGTCCGCATATTGCCCGATGCGGCGGCCGTGTTCGAAAAGGCCGAACTGCTGGTCAAGGTCAAAGAACCCCTGGGTGCGGAGCTGGCCCTGCTGACAGCCGAGCATGTGCTTTTCTGTTTTCTGCACCTGGCTGCGAACCCGGTGCTGACGGAGGGTTTGCAACGGATCGGTTTGACGGCCATTGCGTTCGAGACCGTGGAGGAGCAGGGGGCGCTGCCGATCCTGGCCCCCATGAGCAATATCGCGGGGCGTCTGGCCGTGCAAATCGGCACCC
>JAUXGQ010000450.1 GCA_030621975.1 Gammaproteobacteria bacterium
CAGGGCTTGATGCTCCCATACCCAGGCCTGATGATGCTGATACTCGTCGAACGCGTTCAGGGAGCTCACCAGCATACCCGATGCGCCATTGGGACGCAGCCGCATGTCCACTTCATAAAGCGCCCCGGAAGGGGTTGGGGTATTGAGTATGTGGATGATGCGCTGGGCCAGACGGGTGTAAAAAACGTCGTTGGCGAGGGGACGCTTGCCGTCGGTGGGGGCCGCGTGGTCCTCGCTGCCGTTCAGGAATACCAGGTCCAGATCGGAACCATAGCCCAGCTCGATACCGCCCAGCTTACCGTAAGCGACCACCGCGAAACCGGTCTTCCCGCCCAGCACCCGCGTCGGAACCCCATGCCTGGCACTCAGATGACCCCAGGCGAGCCGCACCACCCGCCCCAGCACGACTTCGGCGATTTCCGTCAGGAAATCGCTCACCACCATCAAGGGGATGGCGCCGGTGATGTCCGCGGAGGCCACACGCAGGATGTTGCTCTGGGCAAACTGGCGCAGACGCTCCATCTGGTGCTCCAGATCGTCGGGATCCGGCGATTCGATCAGGCTGTCGAGCTCCGCCTCCAGCTCCTTTCGGTGCAGCGGTGAATACAGGCGACGCGGATCGAGCAGTTCATCCAGCAACAGCGGATAACGGGACAACAGGCCTGCGATCCAGGGACTGGCGGCGCTCAAGCGCACCAGCTGGGAAAGGGCTATGGGGCTTTCTACCAACAGGGAGACGTAGGCAATACGGCGGGCCACGGCCTCCAGCAGTATCAGCAGACGTCGCAGGGTTTCGTCGGGCCTGTCGACGTCCCCGGCAGCCTGCAGCAGCAGCGGCATGAGGCGATCCAGACGCTGGCGCCCGCGCGCGCTCAAGGACCGGCAGGCAAGGGAGTCGCGCAGCTTTTGCAGCCGCTCCAGTGACTCCCCCGGATGCTCGAATCCGGCCTGTTCCAGGTCCGCTTGGGCTTGGGATCCATCCAGTTTGCCCTGCCAGATCAGGAACAGTGCCTGGCGGTCGCCTTCGGCCTCCGTCTGGGGCGCGGCAAACACCCTGTCGAAATGCTCCTGTACCCGCTGCCGATGGGTCTCAAGGACGGACTGCAGACCATCCCAGTCCGCAAATCCCATGCTGCGCGCCAGGCGCAGCCTGGCCAACCCGTCCGTGGGCAGCACGTGGGTCTGGCGGTCCTCCCAGGCCTGCAGGCGGTTCTCCACCCGGCGCAGAAATTCGTAGGCACTGGTCAGTTCCTGGGCGACGTACTCCGGCAGGTAATTCATGGCGGCAAGCCGCTTCAGCACCGGGACGATGGCGCGGATCTGAAGGTCCGGCTCGCGTCCGCCCCGGATCAACTGGAAGGCCTGACCGATGAACTCGATCTCGCGAATACCCCCGGGCCCCAGCTTGATATTGTCCATCATCCCTTTACGCCTGAGCTCCCGGCTGATGAGCGCCTTCATATCACGCAGGGACTCAAAGGCACCGTAATCCAGATAACGCCGGTAAACGAACGGCCGCAACAGAGCCATCAAGCTGTCGGTGGCCTCCCGGCCGCCCGCAATCACCCGCGCCTTGATCATGGCGTAGCGTTCCCACTCCCGGGCCTGGAACTGGTAGTAGTCCTCCATTGCGGCGAAGCTCATGACGAGGGGGCCGGAGTCGCCGAAAGGGCGCAGCCGGGTATCCACCCGGAACACGAAACCCTGCGCCTCGCGCTTATCGAGGGTCTGCACCAGCCGGTGGCACAAACGGATGAAAAACTGTTCATTGGCCAAAGGCCGGGGCGCGTCGGTCTCACCGGTGTCGGGATGGGCAAAGATCAGGTCGATGTCCGAAGAGAGATTCAGCTCGCGCGCGCCCAGTTTACCCATTGCGAGTACGACCAGGGGTTGTGCATTTCCCGCCTGGTTCCGGGGTGTGCCGAGCTCGGCGCACAGCAACCGGTAGAGGAAATCCACCGCACGACCGACACAGGCGTCCGCCAGGGCGGACAGATCCTCCAGGGTCTCCTCGAGTCCCGCCCAGCCGGCCAGGTCACGCCAGACGATCCGCACCATCTGATCACGGCGAAATTCCCGCAGTGTCTTGTTGAGCTGCGCTTCGGCAGTGACCCCCGCCAGTCGCGCCGCGAGCTGCCTGTCCATGATCCCCGCAACATAGCGCTCGGAAAGATCCCTCCTTTCGAGCAGGTTCGGCAGCAAGTGGGGATTACGCAGACAAGCCTGGGCCACGAAATCGCTGGCCTCCCAGACCCGCAACAGGTCAGCGATAAAATCCTCGTCCTCGGGGATGGGCAATCCCTGCTCCCGGGCCTGCTCCTGCCAGCTCGACCAGTGATGCTGCGCCTGAGCCGCCGGCGCCACGGGATCGACCATGATCAGGGCATGGTTGCCGCCCGCGCCAGCTTTGCCAGCAACCCGGTCATCTTGGTCTGGATCTTGGGACGGTCAGCGATGGCGTAACGCTGCAGCAGGATGGCCACCGGGAGATAACCCAGCCAGACCTTGCCTTCGCCGTCCTCCCAAACCAGCACCTTCAAAGGCAGATCGATGCCGATGCGCTGGGTGCTCTGCATCAGATGGGTCCCGACCTTCGGGCTGCCGAAGATCAGGAGTTGTGTAGGGCGCAACCCCAAACCCACATTGCCCGCCTGTTCCCCATGATCGATCCGGGCGAACACCGTGAGCCCCGCATCCCGCGCGGCGTTTTCGAACCGGTCCATGGTCTCGGGCACGTTATGGGCGCTCTTCAGGGTGGTCAGGCCGTCGGCCACCGCGACGGCTGTGCCAAGCAACAACAGGGCAATAAGCAAGATTCTTCCACGCATTGTATTCCTCCGGTCAGTTAGTCCCCGCACTCTAACACAGGATCTTTCAGTCAAAAAAGTCCGCTCTGCTCTAACCCGGATATTTCACCACAGAGGACACAGAGGGCACAGAGTTTGTTGAATTCAAAAGGCTTTCTCATTCGGGGCTGAAACAGCAGTGTTTGCGCGGCGTTCCGAGATACATACAGGAGCGTTTAGCCTGAGCGGTTATTCTCTCTGTGTCC
>JAUXGQ010000486.1 GCA_030621975.1 Gammaproteobacteria bacterium
GATTGACCCGAGTGCTCTGTCCTTTTACTTTGAGATAGCGAGAAGGATGCGCCAGCACCCGCGCAATCTGGATGAAGTAATCGTCCAGGGTGGCGAGACTTACCCGACATTCCTTTAACTTCTGTTCCGTTTCGTCCAGGCGTTGTTGCGTTTGTTGCCAGGCATCGCCGCCCAACCAGCGATCATCGACGAGGGACTCCAATCCTCGATTCTGAGCCCTCGTCTCCTTGAGCTTGATGCGCAACATGGCGCGCTCCATTTCCAGCGTTTTGGTGGACGACTTGATGTCGGTTATACGTTCCAGGGCGCTGTCGACCAGGGAGTTGAATGCGCGCCATCGCATCTGAGCCTTGGCTTCGTCCACGCTCGGTGCGCATACGCCGACCCAGTGACCTGAGAAATTGACTGTCACCTGTGCAATATCCTTTCGCACTATGTTTCCGAACAATGCGGCCCCAAAGGTATTTTTCTCCCGTTTGATCATGCCCAGGGACGCATAGGTCAGATTCTCCCCGGGATTTGCAATGAAAAATTGCTGCATCTTTTCATTGAGACTGAACAGCTTCTGCAACTCCGCAGCCGAACCGAAAAGCGCGTTGATCTGGGGATTGGCGCCGTACGCCTTGCGATGGGCCTCGAAAGGGCCGGGTACTCTGTCGGACAGCCCTTGAATATAGAGAAGAGCCCGGATAACAGGCATTCTGAGCTTCTTCTTGTAGCCACTAACCACGCGCAGCCTCGGATCAGTGCCTTTTACTACGATCTCGATGGCCTTTTCGATGTCCGCCTCACTCAGTCCGTGGTGCGCTTGGGCAGTTACCCCGAAAATCGATTTGATAAACTCCAGCATTTTTATCCATCTCGTCGAAGATCCGCAGCAGGACAGCCTCCTAGTATATGGCATTTTCTCGCGTGCCTGCGAGAACCCTGTACACATAAAGCGCACAAATACCCTTGGTAACGGTCAGATGACATTGAACCTCCCATTAAGGAGCAAAAAAATGGCAGACAAGAATAAAATCGCCGTGGTTACGGGCGCCAACCGGGGGATCGGTTTCGAGACCTGCCGCCAGTTGGCCGAGCGGGGCATCGAGGTGATTCTTACCAGCCGCTCCGTCGACAAGGGACAAGCGGCCACAGACAAGCTGAGGTCGCAGGGCCTTGACGTGCGTTTTCATCGGTTGGACGTGAGCGACGAGGCGAGTGTCCGGTGTCTGGCCGATTTTGTGCGCACTCAATACGGGCGCCTCGATATAGTAGTCAACAACGCCGGTGTGTTTCTAGACGCCTCGGGGGCCAGCGGCACTGGTGCCAGCGTGTTCAATACTGAGAGCGATCTTATTCGAGAGACGCTTGAGACCAATACCTACGGCGTAATGCGGGTTATGAAAGCGCTGATCCCCCTCATGATGGGGCGGGGCAATGTGGTCAATCTGTCATCTGGTATGGGACAGTTGAGCGAGATGAATGGCCAGTATCCGGCCTACCGGGTGTCGAAGACCGCGGTCAATGCGCTGACCCGGATCTTTGCGGATGAACTCAAGGAGACCAAGGTCAAGGTCAACGCCCTTTGCCCCGGCTGGGTGCAGACGGACATGGGCGGCCCCGACGCCACCCGCTCGGTGGAGAAGGGTGCCGAGACGGTGGTCTGGCTGGCGACTCTGGACGAGAGCGGGCCCAGCGGCGGTTTTTTCCGGGATAAGGAGCCGATTCCCTGGTGAGAAGCCTGGGCTGAACCTTTCCCGCTGTTTGCGGGGAATCGACGATCCTTTTGGTTAGATGGTAGCCAAATCGGGTCAACACTGGCTTTTGCGGGTTATGTTCGCCTATATTGATCGACGCCCCGTTTCTGCGAGTCGGTTGCGGGTCGACCGTTACATCTCTTCCAACCTTTGATTACTACCGGAGACAGACATGCCTAAGCTACTGGACGATTTCAAAAAAGATTTCCCGGATACCTGGCAGGCCTACGAGAAATTGAAAGACGCCTGCGACCAAGAGGGACCGCTGGATACCAAGACGGTGGAGTTGATCAAGATCGGTATTTCCACCGCAATGGAGCACCAGGGTGGGGTGTTCGCTCACGTCTCCCAGGCCCGAAAGGCGGGTGCAACGAGTGAGGAGATCTATCATGCCATCTTGCTCGCCACCGGCCTGGCCGGTTTCCCGGCCGCTCTGGCGGCATTCGCGAGCGCGAAGGAGCACCTCGAAAGCTGACCCGCGTTCGCAGGCGAAGGGTCTGCCTAGGAGCCTGTCCGAGAATAGTATGTCATGACAACAAACAGCAACTCGACGACCGATCAATATCGACTCTCGATCTCCGGCATGTCCTGCGCGGGCTGCGTCCGGGCGGTGGAGAATGCGCTGAACGCGGTCAACGGGGTCAGTGAAGCAAGCGTCAATTTCGCCGAGCATACGGCCGCGGTGTCCGGGCAGGTGGGCGTGGACGAGCTCATCGCGGCGGTGAAAGACGCGGGCTATGATGCAGCGGAGCTTCGCGGTCTTGAAGATCAGGCGGACAAGGAAGCCGCCGAGATGGCCCATTCTCGGGAGCTGTTGCGCAAAACGGCCGTCGCCGCGGCAGTCGGGGTGCCCTTGTTCCTGCTGGGTCTGGCAGGCTGGCTGCCCGGATTGGCGAGCGGGCCTGGACAGGCATTCTGGCTGCTGGTGGGGGTGGCGACCTTGTTCGTCCTGTATTACTCCGGCCGGCATTTCTTCATCGGCGCATGGAAGTCGTTCCTGTCTCACAACGCCAACATGGACACCCTGATCGTCCTGGGTACCGGCTCGGCGTGGCTGTATTCGATGCTCGTGGCGACCTTCCCCCAC